>CAYUKI010000037.1:0-11611 GCA_964445235.1 uncultured Acidimicrobiia bacterium
TCTCGCCTTCGCGATGCCCTGGGTGTGCCACCCCCCCCCGGAGTGCCCCATGTCTTCCTTGAGCCGGTCACCGACCCATTGGGCGATGTGGTGGGTCGGTTCGCGCGGACCCACGGACCGTTCCTGGCCTCCCAGGTCGCCACAGCCATCGGTTTGCCGGTATCGGTGGCGGAAACGGCCCTGACGGTCCTCGAGGCGGCCGGTCGGGTGGTACGCGGTTCGTTCAGCTCGGGCGGGTCCGAACGCGAATGGGTCGATACCGAGGTTCTAAAGCGATTGAAGAGGCGTTCGCTGGCCGCTCTGCGGGCGGAAATCGAACCGGTCGACCAGGCGGCATTGGGGCGTTTCCTTCCCGCCTGGCATCGCCTCGACCGACCCGGCCGCGGGCGCCACACCCTGGTCGAGGCCATCAGGCAACTACAAGGAGCGGACTTGCCGGCCTCGGCCCTCGAATCCGAGATTCTCCCACTCAGAGTCGACGATCCGTCGGCGAACCTCGATCGGCTCATGATGGAGGGCGAGGTGGTCTGGATCGGCAGATCTCCCCTCGGCCCCACCGATGGGCGATTGGCCCTGTATCTCCGCCGCCAACTTCCCCTGCTCCATTTCCCCAGCAACCAAGCCCAACCCGATGGTCAAGAACACCACCTCATCCGAGAGTTTCTGTCCCAGCGGGGAGCTTCTTTCTTCGCCGCCCTATACGAGGCGGCCGGGGGAGGGGACGTGGGAACCCTCCTCGATGGCCTCTGGGATCTGGTCTGGTCGGGCGAAGTTACCAACGACAGCCTGGCACCTCTGCGTGCCCGCCTCGCCGGACGCACCTCGCGCCCGGCCCCCGCTCGGGTGCTGGCCTCGTCCTTCCCGCTTCACGCCGCCGGCCGCTGGTCGCTCGTGGCGGACATGCTTCGCCCCGAGCCCGACACCGCCAGGGCCGCCGCCTGGGCAGCGCAACTGGTGGACCGCCACGGGTTGGTGAGCCGGTCGGTGGTGGCCGCCGAGGGACTGCCGGGCGGTTTCGCCGCCCTCTACCCGGTCCTGGCACGCATGGAGGAAACCGCCCGGATCCGCCGCGGCTACTTCGTGGAGGGTCTGGGGGGAGCCCAGTTCGCCATCCCTGGAGCGGTCGAACGCCTCCGCACGGCCACCTCGTCAGACCCCATCGCCCTCGCTGCCACCGACCCCGCCAATCCCTACGGCGGCGCCTTACCCTGGCCAGAAGTGGAGTCAGGCCGTCTGTCTCGATCCGCCGGAGCGTTCGTCGTCTTGGTGAACGGCCGGCTGGCGGCCTACTACGAACGACGGCAACTTCGACTCCTCGACCTCGACGCCGCCGACTTCGGCCCCCTGGCCGAAGCGATTGCCGGCTTGGCCGGGCGGCGACGCAAGCTGGTCGTCGAGACCATCGACGGGTCCCCGGTCGGCCAAGCCCCGCTGGGAGCGGCGCTCCGAGAATGGGGTTTCACCACCGGCCTGCGGGGCCTGGTAATGCGTGCCTGAGCCACCCCCCAATCTCACCGTCCGTCCGGGACACCCCGACTTCCTCGACTTGTCTTGGCACATACCGATCTCGGACTGGCAGCATCCTGACCTCCTCGACCTGCCGAAGGAGATCTCCCGTCACGAGGTGCGCTTCATCGAGTATCCACAGGGAGTCTATGTGATCAAGGAGCTGCCATCCGAGGCTGCCGCTCGGGAATACGGCGTCCTTCGCCAACTCGAACTGGCCGTCGCACCGGCGGTGACGGCGATCGGCTTGATCCAGTCCCGGCACCCCGATCCCGGCGCCGAGGCGTCGGCGGCGCTCATCACCCGCTATGTGGAATACTCCTTCTCGTACCGCCAGCTCACTGCCGGACCCGGTTTCGGTGCCCGTCGTAACCAGATGCTCGATGCGATCGCCGGACTCCTCGTCCAACTCCACCTTGCCGGCTGTTTTTGGGGTGACTGCTCATTATCCAACGTGCTGTATCGATTCGATGCCGAAAACATCGAGACCTTGATGGTCGACGCCGAGACCGCCTTCCTGCAACAGGCCTTGAGCGACGGCCAGCGAAACGAGGATCTCGACATCATGATCGAGAACGTGGCCGGCGGGATGGCCGACATCGCCGCCCAAGCTGGCGCCGAGTTGGACGATGCCGACCTTCAGTTGGGCGAGGACATTGCCGCCCGCTACCGGGCTTTGTGGAACGAGCTGACTTCGGTGGAGACCATCGGGCCCGATGAGCGCTACCGGATAGGTGACCGTCTGAGCCGTATCAACTCCCTTGGTTTCGACGTCGAGGAGGTCGATCTCGTGCCGAGCGGTTCCGGTTCGCGGCTCAAGGTCAAGTTCAAGGTGGCCGGTCGCAACTACCACAACAACCGCCTGAAGTCACTGACGGGCGTCGATGCTTTGGAATTCCAGGCCCGCCAGATCCTTACCGACCTCTACTACTACCAGGCGCGGGTGGGTTCGACTGCTCCGAGCGGGAAGACCGTTAGCGCTATCCGCTGGCGGGCAGAGGTTTTCGAACCCATACTGGCGAGACTTCGAGAGACCGAGGGGGTCGTCGACCCCGTGCAAGGCTATTGCGACCTACTCCATCATCGCTACGTGCTCTCTGTTTCTGCCGGGAGAGACGTCGGCACCGAGGCTGCCCTCGCCAACTGGATCAAACTCGGTCGGCCTGGTTATCCGCTCGCGGGCGGCGCGCCGCCATAAATTCCGGGGCCGGTCGTGCCTCAATCGCCAGACATGGCCGCTTGGTGGGCGGCCATCTGGTAGGTGGTCGTGCGCTGGGCCGGAACTCGACCACTACTCCGGATAACGGACTCGAAGTCCTCAGGGGTTACTTCCTGACCGTGGGCAGCACCGGCCGAGCGGGTGATGATCTCGTTCATCAGAGTCCCCCCGAGATCGTTGCAACCAGCGTCGAGCAGCCGGGCACCCCCGTCGAGACCCAACTTCACCCAAGAGGCCTGGATGTTGGGTATGAGACCGTCGAAGGCGATCCGGGCGACGGCGTGCACGAGGACCACTTCGTCCCAGGTCGGTCCTGGTCGCGATCTGCCCCGCAGGTAGATCGGTGCCCCCATATGCACGAACGGGAGGGGTACGAACTCGGTGAAACCGCCGGTCCGTTTCTGGATGGTGCGGATCACCTCGAGATGATTCGCCCACGACGACGGGCCGTCGATGTGGCCGAACATCATCGTTGAGGTCGCTGGGAGACCCAACTCGTGGGCGACGATCATCACCTCCGCCCACTGGGCAGTTCTGATCTTGTCGGGGCAGAGGTGGAGGCGCACAGAGTCGTCGAGTATCTCGGCGGCTGTGCCGGGGAGCGAGCCGAGGCCGGCCTCCTTGAGGCGGGTGAGAAAAACCTTCACCGTCATGGAAAGTGTCTGGGCCCCCTGCCACACCTCGAGGGGGGTGAAGCCATGAATATGCATGGCCGGGAGTCGGGCCTTGATGGCCTCAACGAGCGAAACGTAGAACTCTCCGGTGAACTCGGGATGGATGCCACCTTGGAGGCAGACCTCGGTGGCTCCCCGCTCGGAGGCCTCCACGGTGCGGGCGACCACCTCGTCGATGGTCATGAGGTATGGCTCGCCCCGCAGGTTGAGGCTGCGTGGCCCTTTCGAGAACGCGCAGAACCCGCACTTGAAGTAACACTGGTTGGTGTAGTTGATATTGCGGTTGATCACATAGGTGACCGTGTCACCGACCCGCCACCGCCGCAGCTGATCTGCCGCCCATGCCACCGCCTCCACCTGTTCGTCTCGCGCCGAGAACAACCGCGCCACGTCGGCGCGACCGGGTGGGGTGCCGGAGAGCGAGGCCTCCAACACGGACCGCAACGACCCGGCCCCCTCTAGCTCGTCGGGAGGCCGTGCACCGACCCAGACGGCGTCCTGCCAGGCGGCCGAGAGGCGTTGCACCGGGACGGGCAGCCGGACCTCTTTCCCGGGCGCCCACTCGGTGCGAGGACGGACCGCCCCCGAGCCGTCGACCTGGCTGAGCCATGCAGCGAAGGCGGGCTCGGGCAATGCCGGCCGGATCGCCTCCAGATCAACACCCAACGGAAAAGCCGTCCGCTCGATGAGGTTGTGGGGTCGGAGGGCTTCTCGGAGCTCACCTATCCCTTCCACGTCCCAATCTCTCAGCAGCAGGTCGCAGGCCCCGGCCTTCACGGCTGTCGCCGCCGACTCGACGTCGTCCACGAAGACCGACACAACCGCGGCCAGCCCAGGCAGCCGAGTGAGTTCGGCGGCCTCGGCGACCTGGCTCCGACCGACCCGAAGGAACGCCGCCTGAGTGCGGGCCAAGGCGTCGAGAGTCAACTCGCGATCATCGCTCCCCACCACCGTGATCCGCCAGCCGGGTATGTCTCGTTCGGCCAACTCCAGGGCGCTGGTCGGGTCGATCACCCACGCCGGGGCGTCACCGGCGGTGGTTCCCGTCTCCACCGCCAGCATGCGCGCCCTCCAAGCATTGTGATGGTCATCATCACCGAGGTGGGAGCCTTCGAGGACGGTGGTGCCTTCTCGGCGGCGCGTTGCCGCTATCAGCTCGGAAACACCTGCGCATGGTCGAAGACGGGAAAAGGTAACGGTCATCGGTTGGATCGCTGGAAGGCGAGAGAGTAACCGGCGTCATCGGTTGCGGCCTTCAGCTTGCCGAGAAGACCGGCATCGATCCACTCCGGAGCGATGAATTCCGGGTAGACCGGGAGACGGCTGCGCAATTCGAACCCGGCTTCTCTCGTTCGCGCCTCCAGCTCGTCCAGATGGGGCCAGGGTGCTTCCGGATTGACCCAGTCGATCGTCAAGGGCGACACCCCCCCCCAATCGTTGATACCAGCCGCCAGATAAGTTTCGAACCGATCGGTCAGGTTGGGCGGGACCTGCACGTTCATTTCCGGACCCATCACCCATCGGGCCGCGGCAACCACGGTGGCGAACCAGGCCGGTATGGGCTCGGCGTGGCGTCGCATGCCGGTCGACATCTTGGCGCGGAAGTTCTGCACGATGATCTCCTGGACTGCTCCGGTCCGGCGGGCCACGTCGGCCAGGGCAAACAGCGAGTCGACTATCTCGGCGTTCGTTTCACCGATACCCACGAGCACCCCGCTGGTGAATGGGACTCGGGCGCGGCCGGCCGCCTCGATCGTGGCCATTCGCAGGGCGGGTTCCTTGTCCGGGCAGCCGTAATGAGGCATGCCCGGCTCCATCAGGCGGGGAGAGATGTTCTCGAGCATCAGGCCCGCCGAGGCATTGTGGGGTCGCAGGGCTCTGAGATCGGCTTCGGTCATCAGCCCCGGATTGGCGTGGGGCAACAAGAGGGTCTCGGCGTTGACGCGGGCCGTCATCTCGACGACGTACTGCATCGTGGTTGTGAGCCCTCGGGCGGCCAGGAACTCGACCGCCGCCGGCCACCGATCCTCTGGGCGGTCACCGAGGGTGAAAAGGGCCTCGGTACAACCATGGGCGGCACCGGCTTGTGCCACCGCCATCACCTCTCCCGGTTCGAGGAAGAAACCGCCCCCCCCCGGAGGCTGAGCAAACGTGCAATATGAGCAATGATCTCGACAAAGGGTGGTCAGCGGGATGAAAACCTTCGGGGAGAAAGTGACGGTCCGCCCTTTGCCTTCGTCCCGAAGCCGGGTCGCCTCGGCCAACAGCTGCTGCACCGGCCGGCGCCCGTCCAAGTACTGCTGCGCGAGTTCTGGGTCGGGCCCCGGATGCATGGGGTGAACTTAGCCGCCCCCGGTCCAAACCAAACGGCCCATACCCTGGCTTCGAACCAAACAGCCGACACCCTGGCTTCGAACCAAACAGCCCATACCCTGGCTTCGAACCAAACAGCCCATCATCCGAGCCGATGATGCCGGCGGTGTAGCTCACGCCAAATGTCCGGTTGCCCCCAGCACTCCCCCGTCGACCGGCAGCACCACGCCGGTTATCCACGACGCCTGGTCCGAACAGAGAAACACAATGGCGGAGGCGACGTCGGCAGGGACGCCCAAACGTCTCAGAGGATGATTGGCGGCGGCGGCGCTCTCGTCGACGTGCCAAAGCGCCCCGGAGAGGCGGGTCTTCACGACCGCCGGAGCCACAGCGTTGACCCGCACCGTGGGGGCCAGCTCGTAGGCGAGTTGGTGGGTGAGATGGATGAGGGCGGCTTTGGAGACTGCATAGGCCCCGATGGCGGGAGCGGGCCTCACGCCGCCCACGGAGGCCACGTTGACGATCGCGCCGCCGTGCTCGCCCATCCACTGCTTGTATGCCTCGCGAGTCCACACCAATGGCGCCCGCTGGTTGACGGCCCAAGTCTTGTCCACAGCCGCCATATCCACCTCCATTAAGGCTCCGGCCGCCGGGTTGGTGCCGGCGTTGTTCACCAGGATGTCACAGCTCCCAAAGCGGTCGATGGCGGCGTCGACGGCGCGGGCTGCGTCCTCGTCTCGGTCGGCGCGGGCGGTGACCGCGTAGAGGCGGTCTGAAGGGATGCCCTGCGCCAGCAATTCCGCCACCGACGCTTCGAGGTTTTCGGGCTTCCGGCCGGTGATGACCACGCCCACCGCACCGGACGCCAGCAGACCGGCAGCCGTGGCCTGGCCGATGCCGCGGCTCCCCCCGGTCACGACCGCCACCTTGCCGTCGACGCGCATCTCCACGATTCACCTCCCATCAAACTACCGATTGGTAGGAACCCGCTTATTGGCCGCCTCTTCTGACGCCGCCGTACTTCATGCGGGTGTCGTGAACGGCCGTCGCACGTTGGTCGGGGTCATTGAGCCCGCCACCCACCAGTTCCCCGACGAAGAGCGTATGCGTTCCGAAATCGATCGCCCGCCTAACGACGCATTCCATCCACGCGATCGACTCTTCGAAGATGGGGACACCCGTCGTTCCTTGCCGCACCGGGCGACCGTTCAGGGTCAAGCCCTCCCGTGCGGCTGGCTTGCAGAACTTCACGAAAACTTTGGAGTCTTCCGCCGACCACAGGTTGATGGAGAAGGCTCCCCCGTTCGAGACCAGGCGATGCGTCACGGCATCGTTGTCGATCCCTACTCCGATCAAGACCGGCTCCATCGATAGCTGAGTGATCCAACTCGCCGTCATCGCATTCCAGTTCTCGCCATCGGCAGACCCGATCAATGCCAGAGCATTGGGGATTTTCCAGGTCAGTTGGTTGGCGAGCTCGTCAGTGAGGTCCATTCGCCGACCTTAATGAGGCTGTGACGCCGACCCAACTCTTCCCTGGTCCCTAACCTGGACGGCGTGGACGTCCTGATTGCCACGGCCGGGGTGCTCCCCGCCGATCCGGTTGCCGAAATGGTCAGCAGGCTCGCCGGTTCGGAAGGCTCGATCACGGTGATGACGGTCATCGAAGTACCGAGGTCGTTTCTAGAGACCACCGACGACGAACGGCGGTTCTTCCTGAACGACGAGCCGGAGGTCGGTCGAATCGACGCCAAGGCCAATCGTTACCTCGAGGAACGAGGCCGCCGGCTGGTCGATCCCATCGTGGCAGCCTTTCGGGCCCGCGGTTGCACGGCTACCGCTCGCTACGTCGAGGGTTCGGATCCGGCTCTGGCGATCATCCAGGCGGCGACCGAGGTCGGAGCAGAGCTCATCGTCATGGGCGCCACCCGACCCCTCTTTGCCGATTCGGCGTGGGGGTCGGTCTCGGCGGGCGTGATGCAGCGTGCGGCTTGCCCCCTTCTCCTCATCCCCGGCAGCCGACCGGATGAGCCCGGAGAGCCTGCCACTCCACAACCCTGAACCCTCGTTTGCGACCACTCATAGTGCTCAAGTCACCACTCAACGTGGCCGATCTAACCCGGATACGCCAAGAGTGGGAAGTGAATGCCGTCTCTGCGGCTGGCCGGGGCTATTTCGATATTCGCTACCGCCGCCATGGTTGTGTTTCTGGGCGGTTATGTCCGCCAGGCCACCACGGGGGACTCTGGCGTCGCCATCCCTCGCAACCCGGCCGCCGTCCTCGCCGCCGCCGCCAGCAACGCCGGATCCTCGCCCGATACGAGTAGTCCGGGTTCCACCAGCCCGCCCGGCCCCAATACTCCTGTCCTGCCCTTGCCCCCGACTTCGGCGCCGGCGCCCGCCTCAACGAACACCGTCGTCGCTCCCACCGCCGTACCCACTACTACCGCTCCCCCGACCACCGCCGCCACCACTACCACCCTGCCTGGCCCGACCACCACCGTTCCCCCAGTAACGAGCACCGTACCGGCTGCCACCACGACCGTTGCTCCGACGACCACCGCCCCGTCAGCCAACTTCTCGCCAGCCGATGAGGCCGCCTTCCTTGCTGCCATTAACAACCTGCGGGCGTCCCTCGGCCTCTCCGGCCTGGCGGTCGATCCGGGTCTTACTACTTACGCCCGCAACTGGACCGCCTACATGGTCTCGACCGGCACCTTTGCCCACTCCGACATCGGCGCCTTACTCGGGCCGTGGAGAACCGTCGGGGAGAACATTGCCTACGGCGGCAACAACAGCTCGATCTTTCAGGGTCTGTCCAACAGCCCCGGCCATTACGCCAACATGACCAACCCCTCCTTCACCCACGTCGGGATCGGGGCGGTGTTGGCGCCGTCCGGCCTGCTGTGGACGGCCCACGTTTTCGGGGGCTGAGCCCCCGGCAGGCATCAAAGCAAAAATGTCACACCCTGGCGGCATGATGGAGGGATGGAATGCAACCATCAGCCCGACCCCTTTCAGGCCGGCCCGGGGGTGAGAATGTTGGCCTGCTCGGTGTGTGGTCAGGTCGAGTTCTTTGCTGCGGGGGAACGACTCGAGCCATTTGGCGGCGTGGCCGCCCTTTTCGGAGACTATGTGCTGGTCGACACACTGCCGAGTGCCGGAGCCGGTGTGGCCGAGGTCAGCGTCTACAGGCCGAGCCGTAAGCGGGCAGCCGTCAACCTCACCCCCCTGCCGCGCGGCCGCTGGTGGGAGCCGATCCCGGGGCTTTTGCTGGCCACCGACGGCAGCCACCTCCTCACGGCCAGCCGGGAGGGCGCTCTTCCGGGCGGGCACCGGCCCCCGCCCCTGGTCCGCACCTCTCAGAACCCGGTCACGTCGGTGTTGGCGCCGCAAACCAGCACCGCCACTCGTTCACCAGGGGCGGGCCGGTAAACCCCGGAGAGGAGCGCCGCGGCCGCGGCCGCTCCGCCCGGTTCGGAGATGACCCGCAGATGCTCCCAGAGAAACGCCATGGCCGAGCGGATGTCCTCATCGGAGACGAGTAGCGATTCGGCTACTGCCCGAGTCGCGATCTCAAAGGGGAGAGCACCTATCCTCTTCGACCCAAGGGAGTCGGCGGCGACGCCGCTCACCTCTACGTCCACCGGTCGCCCGGCCGCCAGGGCCGCATTCAGGGTGGGCGCCGTCATCGGTTCCACCGCCACCACCTTGACCCGCCGGTCGAACCATGCCGCGATTCCGCCGACGAGGCCCCCGCCCCCCACCGCCACCAGCAGGGTGTCCAGCCCGGGAACCTGTTTGCCCAATTCCCGTCCGAGGGTTCCCTGCCCGGCCACGGTTTCGTGGTGGTCATAGGCGGGGACCATGAGCGCGCCGGTCTCGGCCTGGCGGCGCTCGGCGGCTTCTGCGGCGTCGGCGTATTGGGCGCCCTCCACCAGCACCTCCGCACCGAAGGAGCGGATGCGCTTTCGCTTGATCTCGGCGGACGCCTCGGGCACGAACACCTCGACGGGAACGCCTAGGCAGCTGCCGACGTAGGCCACCGCCGCACCGTGGTTTCCTCCGGAGGCGGTCACCAACCCGGTCGCCGGCAGCGGTTCAGCGCCGAGCACGCAGTTGAATGCCCCTCTGGGCTTGAACGATCCCGTCACCTGGAGGCATTCCAGCTTGAGGGTGACTGGGTGACCGGCCATCTCGGTCTCGATCACGGGGGTGAGACGGACCCGTCCGGCGATTCTATGGGCTGCTTGCTCGATGTCTTGGCGTGTCGGGATCACACCGCCGCCCGAGCGGCTCGGAATTGGGTCTCGTAGAGCCGGTGGTAGGTCCCCCCCGATGTCACCAGCTCGGCATGTCTTCCGGCCTCGACCAGCCGCCCCGATTCGAGAACGAGGATTTGATCGGCGGCGAGAACGGTGGAGAGGCGATGGGCGATGACGACCGCCGTCCGCCCCACCAACAACCGCTCGAGGGCTTCTTGGATGAGCGCCTCCGACACCGAATCGAGGTGTGACGTGGCCTCGTCGAGGATCAGGATCTTGGGGTTCTTGAGTATCACTCTGGCAATGGCAACCCGTTGTTTCTCGCCACCCGACAGGCGGTAGCCGCGTTCTCCGACCACCGTCCCCAGACCGGAGGGGAGAGACCGTATGAATTCGCCAAGGTTGGCGGCGGCGACGGCTGTCATCATTTCTTCCTCGCTAGCCCCGGGTTTGGCGTATCGGAGGTTGGCGGCGATGGTGTCGTGAAACAGGTAGGTCTCCTGGGTCACGACGCCGATATGGTGGGCCAGCGAGTCGAGGCGGAGATCACGAACGTCATGCCCGTCGATCCGGATGGAGCCAGCCGACACGTCGTAGAGCCGAGGGATGAGATAGCTGATGGTGGTCTTGCCGGCACCGCTGGGACCAACCAGGGCCACAAGTTGTCCGGGCCGAATCTGGAAAGAAGCGTCCTCCAGGGCGTAGGGCCGAGTGGCCGCCGGCGCGGCGACATCGGCGGCGGGCTGCCCTTCCCCCCCCCAGAATCGTAAGCGTTTGACCTGTTCAAGGCCCTCGGTCCCATCCCCTTGGTAGCGAAACGACACTCGGTCGAAAACGATCTCCCCCGACACCTCGTCCAGCTCCACGGGGTCGGGCCGCTCGGCGAGATCGTGGCGTAGATCCAACACCTCGAAGACCCGCTCGAACGACACAAGCGACGTAGCGAGTTCGACGCGGGTATTGGAGATCGCCGACAGCGGGCCATAGAGCTGGCCAACCAGCGCAAAGAACATTACGACGGTGCCCAGACTCACTTCGCCGCCGATGACGAGCGCCCCTCCCACCCAAAACACAGCGGCGGTCCCGACCGCCGAGACCAAACCCAGAGAGGCAAAGAACCACCGCCCGATCAACGCACGGCGGACTCCTAGATCTCTCACCTGACCCGCCTCTCCGCTGAATCGGGTGGCCTCGTCGGACTGACGTCCGAACAGCTTGACCAGGAGCGCTCCACTCACGTTGAAAGTCTCTTGGAGAATCGACGACATCTTGGCGTTGTGGTCCATCTGCTGCTCACTGACCCGACGCAACAACCTGGCGACTCGTCGGGCCGGAAGGACGAACAGGGGCAGGGCGGCTACGGCCAGGAGCGTCAGCCGCCACTCGGCTCGCAGCATCACCACCAAGATCGCCGCCACCGAGACGATGTTCGAGGCGATCGATACGAAGGTCCCGGTGATCGCCTGTTGAGCCCCTACCACGTCATTGTTGAGGCGCGAGATCAACTCGCCGGTCTTGGTGGCGGTGAAGAAGCGCAGTGACATGCCTTGGATGTGTTGGTAGAGCTGGCAGCGGAGATCGAAGATGATCCCCTCGCCGACTCGTGACGACCACCAACGCTGGACAACACCAAT
>CAYUKI010000038.1:0-11592 GCA_964445235.1 uncultured Acidimicrobiia bacterium
TGGTTGCTATAGCGGCCGAGGGGAACCTCGGCGGCCGCCAAAACGAGCACAACGTCGGTGCGATCGAGATCTTCGAGACCTTCGATCTGCTTGGGGTTGCCGGGGGCCACGGCGATCGTCAGATGGGTGGATGCGATCACCACCGCCTCCCCCATCACTCCGCTGGATACCAACTCCATCGACGTCCAGTCAGCGGCTACGAACAGGTCGGCACTGGCGCCGTCGTTGATCTGAGCAGCCAGCCGATCACTCGACCCCGAGACGATCACGACCTCCTGGCCCAACTGCGTCTGCTCGAAGAAGGTGGCGGCCACGCCGATCGCTTCCACCATCGAGCTGGCGACGAAGGCCGTCAACTCGTCGGAGGAGGACGAGCAACTGTGAGCAAGCAACCCGAAGACAGTCGCCAGGACGATCGGCCACCCACGGTTGATCTGTGGGCCCTGGGTAGTAATGGGTACTACCTGGAACCCTGGGTTCGGGTTTGGTGTCATTGCGGGAGGTTCACCACCACGTTGGTGGCTTTTACCGAGGCCACGACCTTGGTGCCGGGGCGGAGGTCCATCTCGACGACGCTCTCGGCGGTGGTGAGAGCCACCAGCCGGAAGGGCCCGGCCTGCATCTCGACGGTAGCGGCTACCCGGTCCTTCACCACTTTGGTGACGACCGCCTCCAGCTGGTTGCGGGCCGAACTCTTCTTGTTGGCAGACCGGGTGGGACGAGCCGCTAAAAGCCGTCGTACCTCCTCCACCGCCATCTCCCGGTGCCCACCGGGCGAGCGCCGCATGGTCAACCTGCCCTCCTCCTCCCAGCGCCGCAGCGTGTCGACGCTGCACGAAAGCAATTCGGCCGCCTGGCCGATACGAAGAAAACTGGCCTGGGGCTCGCCCCGGCCCTGGGTGGCATGGTTCATGTCAAACAACCTTACCTAGGTTTGAGGCGGGTAGAACCCCGATTTACCTAAGCTATTCGTTGTCGATATCAACACGGAGGGCAGCAATGAAGGCCTCCTGGGGGACCTCAACGGACCCCACCATCTTCATTCGCTTCTTGCCCTCTTTCTGACGGTCGAGCAGCTTTCGCTTGCGAGTGATGTCTCCCCCGTAGCACTTGGCCAGCACGTCCTTGCGTTTGGCCTTGACCGTCTCCCGAGCGATCACTCGACTGCCGATGGCCGCCTGCACCGGGACGTCGAAGAGTTGGCGGGGGATGAGCTTCCTAAGTCGCTCCACCATCCCCTTGCCGTAGGTGTGGGCCTTGTCCCGGTGAACGATCGCCGAGAAGGCGTCCACAGGCTGGCTGTTGAGAAGGATGTCGACCTTGACCAAATCTGAGACGCGATAGCCCGACGGTTCGTAATCGAGCGAGGCATAGCCGCGGGTCCGGGATTTGAGCACGTCGAAGAAGTCGAACACCACCTCGGAGAGAGGAAGCAAGTAGTCCACCTCGACTCGATCCGACGAGATGTATTGCATCCGCCCCATCTCTCCGCGCCGGCTTTGCGCCAGCTCCATGATCGAGCCCAGGTATTCGGCAGGGGTAAGGATCATCGCCCGCACGTACGGTTCCTCGATTTCGAGATGGTGGAGAGGCAGATCTTGTGGGCTGCGGATCTCCACCACCGGTGAGGAACCGACGTGGACCCGAAAGGCGACCGACGGTGCGGTCGCCACGAGATCGAGGGAGTATTCCCGTTCCAGCCGTTCCCGAACGATCTCCATGTGGAGCAGCCCAAGGAAACCGCAGCGAAACCCGAACCCGAGCGCTCTCGAGGTCTCCGGTTCGTATTGGAGAGAGGAGTCGTTCAGACGCAGCTTGTCGAGGGCTTCCCGGAGACGGGCGTAGTCGTCGCCTTCGGCAGGGAAAAGACCTGAGTACACCATCGGTTTGGGTTCGTCGTAGCCGGGCAGTGGGGAGGTGGCGCCGTTGGTGACGGTGGTGACGGTATCGCCGACCTTGATCCGGTCGATCTCTTTGACCCCGGTGATCAGGTAACCGACCTCTCCCGGCCCGAGCGACGTCATCGGGACGGCGCGCGGAGTGAGTGCTCCCACCTCGGCGGCGTCGTGGGTCTCCCCCGTGGCCATGAAGCGAAGCCTCTCACCAGCCTCCAGCTCCCCGTCCATCACCCGGACATAACAGACCACGCCACGAAAGGCGTCGTAGTAGGAATCGAAAACCAGAGCCCGTAAAGGACCGTCAGGGTCTCCCTGGGGAGGCGGCACCTGGCGGACGATTCGCTCGAAAAGCTCGTCCACCCCCTCCCCGGTTTTGGCCGATACCCGAAGCACGTCCTCGGAAAGGCCGCCGAGAATCCCGACCATTTCCACGGCGACGCGGTCGGGGTCGGCGGCCGGAAGGTCGATCTTGTTGAGAACCGGGATCACCTCGAGGCCGGCCTCGATCGCCAGGTAGGCATTGGCAAGAGTCTGGGCCTGCACCCCCTGGGCGGCGTCGGCAAGGAGCAGGGCCCCCTCGCAAGCGGCCAGGGAACGGGAAACCTCGTAGGAGAAGTCAACGTGGCCGGGGGTATCGATGAGGTTGAGGACGTAAGTCTGGCCATCGGGGGCCCGGTAGTTGAGCCGTACCGTCTGCGCCTTGATGGTGATCCCCCGCTCCCGCTCGAGGTCCATGGTGTCGAGGACTTGCTCACGCATCTCCCGCGCGGCGATGGCACCGGTTCTCTCCAGCAACCGGTCGGCGAGGGTCGATTTCCCGTGATCGATGTGGGCGATGATGGAGAAGTTGCGGATGCGCGCTGTGGGAACCATGGGTGAGGGGGACCCGGCATTGTACCGGTCGGACTGCCGCTGCTAACCTCCCTCCTCCGGTCGGGCTTCCCCGGACGGATCCCCAACCTCACACAGGTTCATACATGGCCAACATCAAGTCGCAGATCAAGAGGAACCGGCAAAACCGAGTGCGAGCAACTCGCAACAAAGCAGTCAGGAGCGAGTTGAAGACCCGGATCAAGAAGGCGACCGCGGCCAGCGGCACGGCCGAAGCAGGCGAGTTGTTTCGCGACGCTCAAAGGCGCGTTGACATCGCCGCCGCCAAGGGCATCATCCCCAAACGGACCGCCGCTCGGCGTAAGTCTCGTCTCGCCAAGCGCCTCGCTGCGAGCTGACCCCCACCCGTCGGCTTTGACCGGGCCGATTGTCTCGGCGGTAGCCGAAACGGTGTCAGCGCTTCCGGCGTCCGAGCCAGCGACAGAGCGCCACGGTAAGCCGCTCCATCGTCACCTGGTGGAGGTCGTCGGGGGCCGACTTCAGGATCCGATCGGCTTTAACCAGCGCCTCGAGGGCCCGGGCCAGCTGGGAGTCCGGCATCGTCCCGCGCCGCTTCCAGACCTTGGCCACCCTCCGATCTGAGTCCCTGGCTCCCACCGCCACGGCGAAACTCGCCAGGTCGGCCGAGCTCGAAGCGATGGACTGCCAGCGAATCTCGCCTTCGAGATAGCCGAGGAGCTGGAGCGGGTGGTCGTGAGTGAGGAAGTCCGCCAACCGGCGCAGCGCCTCGCCGACGTCCCCGGCCACCACGGCGTCGAAGTAGTGCCACATCGGCTCGTCCGGCCGGTTGCGAAATCGATCGAGAACGGCCTTGGCGGTCACTTTCTCCCGAGTGGCGTCGAACTGGTCGAGCGCCTGTTCCATGGCGGCCACGTCTGAGCCGAAACGTTGCAGGAGGGCGGCCGCCGCCTCACCGTCGAGGCTCAGTCCCCGTTCTTTGATCTCGGCGGTAAGCCAAGCGGCGGCGTCCCGCTCTCGGAACTTCTTGACCTCCTCGACCTGCGCAAGACCGGCCATGGTCTTGGCCAAGGCCGGTGGCAGCGCCCCGAAGGAGGCGAACGCCACTCTGACGGCGTCGGCGTTCAGAACCACCAACAGTTCTGCCACGACCCCGGCTTCGGCCGCCGAGAGGTTCTGGGCATCGATGACTTCGACGCCCTGCAGGTCGGAAAAGAGCGAACCGGACTGGAGCGCGGGGACCAAAGGCTCCAACTCGAGTCGCAGGGCACCCGCGCCCTCCTCCCCACGACCGGGAACGTCGATCCGGATGATGTCGGATGCACCCTCGGCGTCGAGCCACGCCCGCACCCGATCGAGGACCTCGACCCGATCGCCCGGGCCAGGCTCGCGGTCACCCTTGACGTGCAGTACCGCCGGCATGTGCCCACCGTAGCCGCCCACACCGACACCCCGAGGCTCGCCCGGTGCGCCCACCACCTGGGTTGGGCGTCAGCCATCGATGACGATGTCACCCTCCAGATCCGTGCGGTGGAGCTCGACCCGAGCCGCGGTCAGAGCCTCGATCACCCAGACGGACGGATGCCCGTAGTCGCCGACACTGATCACCGCGGTCTTGGGGGTACTTTCGATCAGCCATTCCGGATCCGACGTACCACCTCCGTGATGAGGCACTTTCAGCACGTCCGCGCTGACCGGTCCGAGCTCTTGCTGAGCCAGCCCTTCGATGTCCCCCGACAGGAAGACCGTGGTCGCATCGACGCGGGCCAGCAACAGGATCGATTGATCGTTGGGTCCGGCATATCGCCGCAACGGCCCCAGCACCTCCACCGTCAGATCTTCCCACCCGGCCACCACTCCGACCGCCGGCTTGTCCACGGGCACACCGTGGGAGCGGGCCTCCTCCAGGAGATCGAGATAATCGGGAACGTCTCGACCGTAGCCGGACTCCCAGATGCGGCCGACAACCAGACGACCCACCACGGCCTCCAGCCCGGCATAGTGATCGGCATGGGGATGAGTGATCACCAGTAAGTCGACGTGAGCGATCCCATACCGGGCGAGGGCTTCGCCCAGGACGGCGGGGTCGGGGCCGCCGTCCACCAGAATCACACCGCCGCCACCCGATACCAGCAAGGCGGCGTCTCCCTGGCCGACATCGAGGAACACCACCCCGGCTCCTGAAAAGGGTGCCCGCTCGATCAAGACCAGGCCGGCCAAGGCCAGAGCGGCCAGCCCCACGACGTAGGTCCGCAACGGTGGTGTCAACGCCAGCAGCACCAGGGCGGCGGTCAGCAGCAACCCCACCCAGCCGAACTTCGGCCAGCTCGAGGCGACCCGGGCGATGCCTAGTACCCACCTCGTCGGCATTGCGGCCCCGCTGGTGAAAGCATCGATCCCAAGCAGCGCTCCAATTCCCCCCCCCATCGTCGCCACAGCCACGAGCGGGGCGGCCGCCAGGTTGGCCAGGGGGCTGAGGACAGGCACTGCACCGAAATGCCACACAAGGAGAGGCGAGACCGCCGCTGAAGCCGCCACCGATACCCCGACTGCCGAGACCAGCCAACGTGGTTTGCCTGGGAGCGAGGTGCCGAGGAGGATGCCGGCCGTAGCCGCCACCGACAGCTGGAAACCGACATCGCGCGCCAGAGCTGGCGATAACAGGAGCAAACCCGTGGCCGCCACCCCCAGCGCCGACCATGGGTCGAACGGAATACCGACCAGGCGTCCCACCATCGGCAACCCGGCCATGGTCGCTGCCCGCAACACCGACGGTTGCCAGCGCGTGACGACGACGAACACCCCCAAGCCGATCAAACCAACAACCGATCGCAACCGCGGTACGACCACCAGCGGCGCCGCCACCAGGAACCAGGCCGTAAGGAAGAGGGCGACGTTGCTTCCCGACACGGCGGTGAAATGAGAGAGGCCGGCGGCGCGCATCGCCTGTCTATCGCTTGCCAGCAGGTCGTCGTCATCACCGATCAGGAAACCGGTCAGCAGCGCTCGGGAGGCCGGGTCGGCCACTGATGCCAGGCCGGTTGCGATCCGATCCCTGATCGCGTTGCCCACCGCCCCCCAGAAGGTCTGGCCCAATCGCGTCAGCTCCGACGCCTTGAGTCGACCAGCATGGCTGATACCGGCGGCCCGCCCCGGTTGGTCGCCCATCGATCCGCCCACGGCCAGGCGTTCTCCGACCGTCACCTCCTCCTCGGTCACCACGAACAAGGGGGGGCCTCGCCAGCTTGCTTGTTGTCCGGCCTGCTCGACCCCCTCGGGCGCCAACAAGAACCAATTGGAGTACTCGCCGGCGCGCGTATCGGACAGGGCCCGGCCGGTGACCACAACCTCACCCTCGGGGATCACCACCTGGCCGACCGCCGCCTCGGCACCGGCGGCCCGGGCGCCCGCCACTGACCCCGCCAGCAGGAACAAAGCCAGCATCATCGGCGCCCGTTGCATTGCCGCCACCAAGAGGACTCCTAGGCCGACCGCCAGGAGCCCAAAACGCCAGCCGACCAGACACCCGAACCAGGTCGCCCCCGCCGCCATCAGGATCGAACTCGCCGCCGGTGAAGGCCGATTCATGGCAGCGACACCAAGTCGCGCATCGCCGCGAGCTTGGCTTCGCCCACCCCGGTCACATCAAGTAGATCCTCGACCGTCTTGAACGGCCCGTGTTGCTCTCGATAGGCGACGATGGCAGCCGCCAGCACCGGACCGACCCCCGGCAGTTCTTCGAGCTCGGCGGCGGTCGCCGAGTTCAAGTGGATCTTGCCGTCGGCAACAGGTTCGGCCGGGTCGCCGGGTCCGGGGATCATCACCCGCTCTCCGTCGGTGAGGGGCTGGGCCAGGTTCACCGAATCGAGGCCGGCGCCCGGCCGGGCCCCACCGGCCGCGGCGATGGCGTCGGCGATTCGGCTTCCGACCGCGATTGTCACCAGACCGGGATTCCTCACCCAGCCGGTGACGTGAACAGTCAGGGCGGCCACTGGTGTCGGCTCGGGGGCGTCGGCGATCACCAACGGCGGCGGCTGGGCGGGCCGGCCCACCCACAGACCGGCGGCGACGGCGCCGGCTACCAGTGCGGAAGCAATGATCAGGTCTCGTCTTTCCATCTCCCCGCTTCCATCCCGTCTCGGTCACAGCTAGATCACAGCCCGGTCACAGCTCGATGACAGGGAGCCTCTTCGGCCGAGCCCCCGCCTGCCGGCTCCCAAAGGACCCCCAAGCTCGTCACGCAGCACCCAGGGTGACTATCTATCACCTAGCAATGACAGAAACCAGGGTGTCGAAGAGACTGCGACAGCCGAAAGCGAAAGCAGGAAGGCAATAGCGCTGATGAACCGATATCGCGTGCAACCGGGGAGCAAGGTCGCCCTCAAGGATTGGAGCCCCGACGATGTAGACGGACACGATGAGACGGACGCCAAGGATCGGTTGGAGGGTCTGAACAAACGTCTGGAGGAGTTGCAGGAGGTGCTCTTCGCTCAGGCAAAGCACAAGATGCTCGTCGTTCTACAGGCCATGGACACAGGTGGGAAAGACGGCGTGATCCGACGCGTCTTCGACGGGGTCAATCCCCTGGGTGTGAAAGTGGCAAGCTTCAAGAAACCGACCCCGGAAGAACTCGCCCACGACTACTTGTGGCGGGTCCACCGCCACACCCCGGCGAGCGGTGAGTTGGTCATCTTCGACCGCAGCCATTATGAAGACGTGCTCGTCGTCCGGGTCCATGAGCTGGCTCCGAAGGGGCGGTGGCAGAAGCGCTACGAACAGATCACCCATTTCGAGAAGCTCCTCGCCGAGGAAGGCACCACCATCATCAAGTTCTTCCTTCACATCTCGAAGGAGGAGCAGAAGGAGCGTCTCCAGGCACGCCTCGACGACCCGGACAAACGCTGGAAGTTCGCAGTTGGCGACCTGAACGAGCGGGACCTGTGGGACAGCTACATGGCCGCGTTCGAGGAGGCGCTGTCCAAGACGTCCACGGACTCGGCACCCTGGTACATCGTTCCCGCCAACCGCAGATGGTTCCGCGATCTGGTGGTCTCGGAGGTGCTGGTCGAGACCCTGGAGAGCCTGGGTCTCGAGTACCCCGAACCCACCGAAGACCTCGACAACGTGACCATCAAGTAGGGGTCCGAGCCAAAGTCTCATCGATCGGAATAGATCGGCCCGGTCGACCCTACGTCACGATTCCAAGATCGACTCGGCCCTTGCCGCCTCCTGTTCGAGCGAGATGGCTAGGTACGACCCCCAGTGGCCCAGCCCTCGCCGCCGCCCGGCCAGGTACTCGCGCAGGTACCGAACCGTGAACCGGAGAGTGCCGAGTTCCTTCCACTGGCGGGCGTGGACCAGTTCGTGCAGCATCAACCGGCCCAGCACCGCCTCGGGCAACGCCATGACCTCGGCGCGGAGGTAGACCGCCCACGGCAAGGTTATGGCCGACACGCGAGGATTCATGAACGCCCGCAGCCAGCGGGGCGCCGGTTTCACACGCACCGTCTCGGGTACGAGCGGCCGCAGCCGCACCAGCACCTCGTCGCTAGTCAAACCGATACGCGAGAGCATCCCCAAAGCGGTCACCGAGTGCTGCCGCCCTGCGCCCCGGCCCGAATCTGAGGTCGGGCGCATCAGCCGACGACGACGTTCACCAGGCTGGGCGGCCGAGCGATCACCCTTTTCACCGAGCCACCGTCAATGTGGCGGTTAACGTTCTCGGAGGCGAGGGCCAACTTCTCCACCTCCTCGGCGGAGATGTCGGCCGCCACCTCGACCCGGTCGCGGACCTTCCCGTTGACCTGAATCACCAAGGTCACCATCTTCTGTTCCACAAGAGCCGGATCCCACGACGGCCAAGGCTCGGTTGCAAGCATTGCTCCCCGACCCGACTGCTCCCACAGCTCATGGGAGACGTGGGGGGCCATCGGAGCCAGCATCAAGAGCATCAGACTGAAAGCCTTATCGAAGGCCAGCTGGTGCCCCCCCCCTTGTGCGTGGTGCATCAAGGCGTTGCCGAGGCTCATCAAGGCCGCCACCGCCGTGTTGAAGGAGAACCGATCGATGTCCTCGGTGACCTTCTTGAGGGTGCGATGAGCCGCCGCCAGCAGCCGGCGATCATCCTCGTTCTCCTCGCCCTCGGTGAGTGTTCCGGCTTGACCCGTGCCCATCCGCCAGATGCGATCGAGGAACCGGGCCGTTCCTTCCACCCCTCGATCAGACCACACGGCGTCGTCGGTCGGGGGGCCGATGAAAAGCTCGAACAAGCGGATGGGGTCCGCCCCGTAGCGGTCGTAGTAGGGGTCGGGAGCGACGACATTGCCCTTCGATTTGGACATCTTGGCGCCGTCTTTCACCAGCATCCCCTGGGTGAAGAGTCGGGCAAAGGGCTCCTGGACGTCGACCAGGCCCATGTCGAAGAGAACCTTCGTGACGAACCGGGCGTAGAGCAGGTGGAGCACGGCGTGTTCCACCCCGCCCACGTACTGGTCGATCGGCATCCAGTAGCGAACCTTGGCCGGATCGAAGATGGCATTCCCGTTGCGTGCGTCGCAATAGCGGAGGTAGTACCACGAGGAGTCCACAAAGGTGTCCATCGTGTCGGTTTCCCGTTGAGCCGGTCCCCCGCACTGGGGGCAATCGACGTCTACGAACTCGGGTACCGCCGCCAGCGGTGATCGTCCTTCGGGCGCATAGTCGAGGACGTCGGGGTGGATAACCGGGAGATCCTCCTCCGCAACCGGCACCCAGCCACAGACCGCGCAGTTGATCATTGGAATCGGACAGCCCCAGTATCGCTGTCGAGAGATCAGCCAGTCCCGCAGCCGGTATTGGATGGTCGCTTTGCCGCGCCCGGTTTCTATGAACCACTCGATGGCCTTCTTCTTCGCCTCCGCGACGCTCAGACCGTCAAGAAAGCCGGAGTTGATGGCTCGACCCTCCCCCAGGTAAGCCTTGCCCTCCCAATCGGGGGGGGGCTGCACGGTACGAATGATCTCGATCCCGTATCGATCGGCGAAATCCCAGTCACGTTGATCCTGACCGGGCACGGCCATGATCGCCCCGGACCCGTAGGACAGCAACACATACTCGGCGACGTAGAGGGGAACGTGTCGGCCGTTGACGGGATTGATGGCGTGGTGGCCGATGAAGACGCCGCTCTTCCCGCCTTCCGCCATCCGCTCGATGTCGCTATGGCGGCTGGCGGCTTCGATATACCGCCGGACCTCGGTCTCTTCAGGGCGCCCGTCGATCAATTGCTCCACCAGCGGATGCTCGGGGGCCAGGACCGCAAAAGCCATGCCGAAGGCGGTGTCTGGTCGGGTCGTGAACACATCGAAAGAGAGGCCGGTGTCGGCCACCTTCAGCGAGAACGTGCAACCCTCCGAGCGGCCGATCCAATTCTCCTGCATGACGCGCACCCGTTCAGGCCACGCCCCCAATTTGTCGATATCGGACAGCAAACGCTCGGCGTAATCGGTGATCTTGAAGAACCATTGCTCCAGGTCACGCTTCTCGACCAAGCTGCCGCAGCGCTCACAACCTCCGTCGACTACCTGCTCGTTGGCGAGCACCGTCTGGTCCTTCGGACACCAGTTGACGGTAGCCTTCTTCTTGTAGGCAAGTCCCCGCTGCCACAACTGCAAGAACAGCCACTGGTCCCACCGGTAGTACTCGGGGGTGTGGCTGGCAAACTCTCGTTCCCAGTCGTATACCGCTCCCGCGCGGCGGAGTTGGGCCTTCATCCGAGCGATCTGGGCTTCGATGAAGACCCGGGGGTGCATGCCGGTTTGGATGGCGGCGTTCTCGGCGGGGAGCCCGAAGCTGTCCCACCCCATGGGCGCCAGCACGTTGTAGCCGCGCATCCGCTGATAGCGAGTCAGCAGGTCTACGTAGGTGTAGTTGCGGAGGTGCCCCATATGGAGGTCTCCGGAGGGGTATGGGTACATCTGGACGTTGTAGAACTTGGGGCGCCCGGCATCCTCGGTCACGAAGAAGGTTTTCTCCGCCTCCCAACGGTCTTGCCACTTCTTGTCGATGCCTGAATGGTCGTACGCCATGGCACTCCCGAGGGTACTAGCGGGTCTGGCGCCGTCTCGCCGAGATAGGGCTTGCGGTCGGTGTCCCACGTTGCCTCCCATCCATTGCCGGCGCCAGGTTCCTGACCCCTCTTGACGCTTTCCCGGAGCGGGCCGGGTACCCTGGCGGCGCACCAACCCTACGGGGAGGTGCTTGAAACAGGAGGAATGAATGAGGAAACTAAGATGGCTGGCGTTGTTCGCCGTGCTCGCCCTGGTGGCAGCGGCCTGCGCCGAGGAGACGACGACAACGACTGCAGCCCCGACCACCACGGCCGCACCGGCCACCACTGCCCCGCCTTCGACCGAGCCGGCCGAGCAGTTCCAGCCCCTGGCGGCGTCGGCGACCTGTGGGACGGACGCCAACACGTCGGAGTTCAACACGATCGAGGCCATCGATCGGCTGACCGTGAAGTTCACACTTTGCGCCCCCGATCCGGCCTTCCCCTCGAAGGTCGCCTTCACCTCGTTTGCAATCCAGTCGGACGAGTATCTCCAGTCGACCGGAGGCGGGGGCGAGTTGATCGAGAACCCCATTGGCACCGGTCCGTATCGCCTGGCCGAATGGGACCGGGGCAACCAGCTGGTCCTGGAAGCCAACCCGGACTATTGGGGCGAGCCGCCTGCCGCCCAGACTCTGGTCTTCCGGTGGAGCTCGGAGGCTGCCCAACGATTGGTGGAGCTGCAGTCGGGTACGGTTGACGGGATCGACAACCCGGGCCCCGAAGACTTCGAGACCATCGCCAACGACCCCAACCTCCAGC
>CAYUKI010000039.1:0-3633 GCA_964445235.1 uncultured Acidimicrobiia bacterium
TTGCCGGACGTTCATGTGGGGGGGGGTTGACAGTGGGTGTACATTCCGGAGGGCCTCACCGTTCCCCCCCCCAACAGAGGTGCCATCGTGCCCTGGTTTTGGACCGACGAACTCGCCGAGCTGCTGACGAAATCTGGAATGGATGGAGCCGGCCTGGATGGTGACCGCGTTGGCGATTGGAGGACGGCTCCGGTGGCGGTTTGGCGGGAAGACCCAGATCCGCTCCAGGTGGCTAAATCGCTGTTGCTCGATCCTTCCCCCACAATGGTGGCGTGACGGCCCGAAAGTACGGGTTCCTGGCCACCCGGCGATGGATCGCCTTGGGGATCTCGGTAGCGGCATTGTCGATCCTCTTTGTGAATCTGGGCTTCTGGCAACTGCGGCGCTGGGAAGAGCGGAAGGTCGACAACGCCGTCTTGGCCGCTCGAATGGCTGCAGCGCCCGTGTCCATCGAGGCGGCGGTCGCCGCCGCCGGAGAAGAGCTCGGAGGGCTGCGGTTCCGCCCGGCGGTAGCAGTCGGTCGATATGAACCGGCCAGCGGGGTGCGGGTACGGTCGCAGGTCTTCCGCGGTCTGGCGGGTTACCACGTTCTCACGCCGCTGGTCTTGGCCGATGGCAGGGCGGTGATAGTGAACCGGGGCTGGGTGACCCTGGAGACCGATCCGCTCAGCGTCCAGCCGGCCGAGGGCACGGTGGAAGTGCTCGGTCACATCCAGCTCAACCAGGCACCCGGCCCGTTTGGTCCGTACGACCCTCCGTCGGGGATTCTCACCGAGGTAGTCCGGGTCGACCTCGGCCGGCTGGCTCTGCAGGTGCAATGGCCTCTGCTTCCCGTCTATCTGACCGCGATCGCAACGGACGCCGCCCTACCGCAGCCGGTCCCGTTACCCGATATCACCGCGGAAGGCCCACACCTGAGCTATGCGATCCAGTGGTTCAGCTTCACCGCCGTAGCGCTAGGCGGGTTCTTCGCCTTGGTCCGAAAGTCGGGAAAGGGCCAAACCCGCAACAACCGAGACACCGGCTAGGCCGGCCAGGTCGGACGGATCCATCCGGATCTTGGCCGAACGCGAGCCTGCGCCGAGCACTACCCAAGACTTCTCGATTACCTGGGCGTCTATGTAGACGGGCACCGAGGGCGGCAGACCAAACGGAGTCACCCCTCCCACCATCATCCCGGTCACCGCCATGGTTTCCTCCGCCGAAGCGAAGGAGGCCTTCCGCGCGTCCATCAACCCGCACACCTTGTCGTTGACGTCGAGCTTGGTAGTAGCCAGCACCACGCAGGCCGCGAAACGACCAGCGGGACGTTTGGAGGCCACCAGGATTGTGTTGGCCGACCGATCGAGAGGGATGCCGTAGGCGGCGCAGAACGCCGCCGTGTCGGCCAGCGCCGGATCACATTCCATCACCTCATAGGGCAGGCCGGAGCGGTCTAATGCGGCTATCACGGCTGGATCGGCCAACACGATCGGCGAGGTTAATAGGCCGGGTCGAGAGCCGAAGGTGTGCTTTCATCCTGGGATGGAGGGCTACGGACCGACGACATACGGAGAACGGTGGCGTCAGATATACGACCAGCATTATCCGACGGCCGACCCGGACATGATCGAGCGTCTCACCGAGTTTGCCGGGAACGGCAGGGTCTTGGAGCTGGCCATCGGTTCTGGCCGGGTGGCGCTGGCCCTGTTGGAGAGGGGCGTCGAGCTGACCGGCGTCGACATCTCCGAAGACATGGTCGCCCTGCTTCGGCGCCGGCCCGGTGGCGACCGGATCCCGGTGGTGATCGGGGACTTTGGGTCGGTTCCGGTGGAGGGCACGTTTCGGCTCATCTACCTGGTCTTCAACACCCTCTTTGCGCTGCTCACCCAAGAGGACCAGATCCACTGCTTCGAGCGCGTGGCCGCACATCTGGAGCCGGGCGGCCGGTTCGTAGTCGAAGCGTTCGTCCCCGACCCCAACCGGTACGAGCGTGGTCAAAAGGTCTCGCTGATGGACATGGACCTCAACTCGGCTCATCTCGAGATCAGCCGGCACAACCGGGCGCTCCAGCGCGTCGACTCACACCACGTCGAGATATCGGAGCGGGGCACAAAGCTGCATCCGGTGGCCATTCGCTACTCGTGGCCGTCGGAGATGGACTTGATGGCGAGGCTGGCTGGCCTGGAGTTGGAGGTCAGGTGGGGAGGTTGGGACCGGGCTTCGTTTGACGAGTTGAGCGAGCATCACATCAGCGTTTATCGCCTGTCCACCCCGTAGGTGGTCAACGCCCGCATGTAGTTGGCCCGCTCGAACGCGCTCGGGTCGGGAACCGACTTCTCCGACAGGCTCCCCTTGGCTTGTTCGAGAGACCGGTAGTCGCGCTCGGAGAACCACACCACCAGCCCTTCTGCCACAGTGCGCAACTGCTCGGCACCTTGGCGGAGAAGAGCCGAAGCCATCATGGTGACGTCGGCGCCAGCCAGAATCAGCTTGACGGCGTCCTCGGCGGTATGAACACCTCCGGTGGCCGCCAGTGAGGTTTCGAGACGACCCTTCAGTATGGCGATCCACCGCAGCGCCAACCGAAGGTCCACGGACGTAGACAGAACCAGGTTTGGGACCACGTCCAAGGTCTCGAGATCGATGTCCGGCTGGTAAAAGCGGTTGAACAGCACCAACCCATCTGCTCCCGCATCCACCAATCGGCGACCCATGTTGGCCACTGAGCTGAAGTAGGGCCCGATCTTGACCGCCAGCGGCAGGTCAACCGCCTCTCTGGTCGCTTCGACGAGACTCAGATAGCCGTACTCGACCTCGGCGGCGCTCAGGCTCGCGTCGGCTGCCACCAGATAGATGTTGAGTTCGAGGGCGTCGGCGCCGGCGTTTTCGATAAGCCCCGCGTAACGGACCCAACCACCGGTAGTCGTGCCATTGAGGCTCCCGATCACCGGGATCGATAGGGCCGTTTTGGCGGAACGGATCAGATCCAGGTATTGATTGGTGCCGGTGTTGTAACGGTCGGCCTCAGGAAGGTAGCCATCTGTCGCTTCGCCAAAAATCCCGGCTCCCAGTTCGAGAGAAAGGTGTATGCCCATCTGCTCGTTCTCGATCTGTTCCTCGAAGAGCGACGGAAGCACGACCGCCCCCGCTCCCGCACGCTCCAGCGCCAGCAAGGAATCGAGGTGCCCGGTCAACGGAGACGCCGAGGCGACGACGGGTGACCGCAGGCGCATCCGGAGGTAGTGCGTGGACGTATCGAAGGTCATTCGTGCTCCTCGAAGGTGGCGGTTCGGTGAACGTTGACCATCTGCTCGTAAAGATGCCACCTGTCATCGATATCCCGCTGAGCTGCGTCCAGCAGGGTGCGGGCATGATCGGGAGCGGTCAGCTCGAGCATGCTGAACCGCGCCTCCTTTTCGGCGAACGTCTTGAAGGGAATACTGGGAGGACGGCTGTCGAGTTTGAGGGCCGCCGTCCCCACCGCCTCGGCGGCAGGGTCATACCGATATAGCGGCCAGTAACCGGAATCGGCAGCCTCTCTCTGGTGAGTCATCTGCGTGGCCATGTCGATGCCGTGAGCAATGCAGGGGCTATAGGCAATGACCAAGGACGGGCCCGGATGCGCATCGGCCTCGGCCAGCGCCTTGACCG
>CAYUKI010000039.1:3643-5559 GCA_964445235.1 uncultured Acidimicrobiia bacterium
ATGTTGGCGCCCATGGCGATCTGGGCTACGTACACGTTCCCGTAGGCCATGGCGATCATGCCGAGATCCTTCTTGGCTGTGGCCTTTCCGCCGCTGGAGAACTTGGCCACCGCGCCTCGCGGCGTCGCCTTGGAAGCCTGGCCGCCGGTGTTCGAATACACCTCGGTGTCGAGCACCAAGATGTTCACGTCTTGCCCCGAGGCGAGCACGTGGTCGACGCCCCCAAACCCGATGTCATAGGCCCAACCATCGCCACCGACGATCCAGACCGTGGTCCGGACCAGGTTGTCGACGAGTGCGAGCAGCGGCCCGGCGCCGGCATCCGACTCCAGCCGGCTCTTCAACTCGGAGACCCTCAGCCGTTGAGCGGCAACCTCCTCCTCGCTCGTCTGGGTCGCCCCGAGGAGCTCGGCGCTGAGGGGGCCGATCCGGTTGCCTAACTCGGCTAGCAACCGCGTGGCGGCGGAGCGGCGGGCGTCGGCACCCAAGCGCAACCCCAGCCCGAACTCGGCGTTGTCCTCGAAGAGGGAGTTCGACCAGGCCGGCCCGCGGCCGGCGGCGTCGGTCGCCCAAGGTGCGGTGGGCAGGTTGCCGCCGTAGATCGACGAACACCCTGTGGCATTGGCTATAACCATCCGGTCCCCGAACATTTGGGTGATGAGCTTCACATAAGGGGTCTCTCCGCACCCTTCGCAGGCCCCCGAGAATTCGAAGAGGGGATCGATCATCTGGCTGCCCTTGACGGTGTCGACCCGGATCAAGCGGCGATCCGGGTCCGGGATGGCCAGGAACGCTTCAAAGGCGACACGCTCCGTTGCTAGATGGTCGAGTTTTCTTTCCATGTTGATCGATTTGTGTTTGACCTCCTCCTTGCTCTTGGCCGGGCAGATGTCCACGCAGACGCCGCAGCCGGTGCAGTCGTCGGGGGCTACCTGAATGGTGAGCAGATGATCGGGGAGCTCCTTTCCCGAGTACTCCTTGGTCTTCAGCTCGGCAGGCAGGCCGGTGAGAGAGCGCGGGAAGACCTTCATGCGGATGGCGGCATGAGGGCAGACCAGGGCACACCGGCCACAGTCGATGCAGATGGACGGATCCCAGATAGGGATCTCGTCGGCCAACGACCGCTTCTCCCAACGAGCCGTCCCGGTGGGAAAGGTTCCGTCGACCGGAAAGGCGCTGACAGGAAGAAGATCACCCTTCCCGGCCAAGAGGGGGGCGATGACTGTTTGCACGAAGTTCGGGGCCGAGGCCGGGATCAACGGCGCCGGGGTAGCGGCGTGCGGGTCGACAGCTCCCACCTCTACTCGGGTGAGGTTGATCAGGGCTTCGTCAACGGCTTGGTAGTTGCGGCGCAACACCGCCTCGCCGCGACGCCCATAAGCCGAGGCGATTCCCGACTTGATCGCTTCCAACGCCTCCGCGATCGGCATCAGTTCGGAGAGCGCAAAGAAACAGGCCTGCATCACCGTGTTGATTCGCCCACCCAGACCGGCTCGCCTGGCGATGGCGGCGGCGTCCACCGTATAGAGGGAGATGCCCCGGGCGACGATCTCCTGCTGGACCCTTTTGGGCAGGCGGTCCCACAGCTGGTCGGGAGCGAACGGTGCGTTGATGAGGAGGGTCGCACCGCGGGCGGCTACCTCCAGCACGTCGAGACGGTCCAACAGCTGCCATTGATGGCAGGCGGCGAATTGGGCCCTGCGGATCAGATACGTGGAGGAGATGGGTCGGGGAGAGAAGCGAAGATGGGAAACGGTGGTCGAACCCGACTTCTTGGAGTCGTAGACGAAGTAACCCTGGGCGTACTGCCCGGTGTGGTCGCCGATGATCTTCACGGTCTGCTTGTTGGCGCTGACCGTGCCGTCGCTACCCAATCCGTAGAAGACGGCTCGGTAGACATCGGCCGGCTCCTCCCA
>CAYUKI010000039.1:5569-11472 GCA_964445235.1 uncultured Acidimicrobiia bacterium
CACCGTTCCTCGTCGACTGGCAGGCTCAGCTTGGTCACATCGTCATTGATGCCGACCGTGAATTGCCTGCGGGGCTCGCTCCGCCGTGCCTCTTCGAACACCGCCAGCACCATGGCCGGGGTGAATTCCTTCGAGCCAAGCCCGTACCTGCCGCCTATGACTCGCGGCATTGGCCGGTCGGAACGTGCCAGAGCCATCACCACGTCTTGCAGAAGTGGTTCGCCGACGGCGCCGGGCTCCTTGCACCGATCGAGCACCGCTACGTTCTGGACCGCTGCCGGCAACGCGGCCAGCAGGGCCTCGACGGCGAAGGGTCGGTAGAGGCGGACCGCCACCACACCTACCTTCTCTCCTTTCTCGAGGAGATGCTCCACCGCCTGACGGGCCGCACCTACTCCCGAGCCCATGAGCACCAACACCGTGTCGGCGTCAGCCGAGCCGAAGTAGTCGAACAACCGGTAATGCCGTCCCGTGGCGGCACCGAAATCGTCCATCACGTCCGAGACGATGCCGGGCAGATCGAGGTAGAAAGGATTGGCGGCCTCTCGGGCCTGAAAGAAGACATCCGGATTCTGGGAGGTACCCCGGACCGCTGGGCGATTCGGGTCAAGGGCGCGGGATCGATGGGCACCGACCAGGGAGTCGGGAATCAGCCGCGCGGCCACCGACGGATCGATCGTCTCGATCCCGTTCACTTCGTGGGAGGTACGGAACCCGTCGAAGAAGTGGAGGAACGGTACGCGGCTCTTCAGGGTCGCCGCGTGCGCAACCAGTGCCAGGTCTTGGCACTCCTGAACGTCCGACGAGGCGAGCATGGCAAAACCGGTGGCACGTGCTGCCATTACGTCGGAGTGATCGCCGAAGATCGAAAGGGCATGAGTGGCGATGGCCCGCGCGGCGACGTGGATGACGGTAGGAGTGAGCTCTCCGGCGATCTTGTACATGTTGGGAATCATTAACAGCAGACCCTGGGAAGCCGTGAAAGTCGTGGAGAGAGCGCCGCTCTGGAGGGCCCCGTGGAGCGTGCCGGCCGCACCGGCTTCGCTTTGCATTTCGATCACCGTGGGTACGTCACCCCAGAGATTGGGGCGACCCGCCGCCGACCAGGTATCGGCTAGCTCACCCATCGGTGAGGCCGGGGTAATGGGGTAAATGGCGATGACCTCACTGAGCTGGAAGGCGACGCGAGCTGCCGCTTCGTTCCCATCGACCATCAGCCTTGCCACGTTCACCATCGTTGGGCGTGCGGACCGGTCGAGGAAGGTACGTAGTGCCCTTGTCGCGGGGGATTAGGTCCCGCCGGGGCGGAGCTCGGCGCTCCCGGCCACAGCCGCCAACACCAATCTCCTTCCGCCCTTCACGACTTCGGCACCGAACGCAGTGCAGCGATGCGGCGCTCGAGAAAGGAGGAAAAGTAGCCCCGATAACGCTCCTGGAGGTCGGGCAAGAGCCAATCGTCGGCCAGCACCTGACTCCGGCAATGAACGGTGCCGCACCGGCAGTCAAACTCGTTGAGGGAAATAGCGTCCGACATGGCGTAGTCGTAGGTGATCTCCTCACCGGGCTCGATATTCCGCATCGCCACCAGCACGACGTTGCCACGCAACCCGGCGTTGGGGTCGCACGAATGGTTGACGAAGTCGGAGGGCTGAGGGACCTCGTTTCCAACCATGAACAGGTGATCGTCGATCTGGACGGTGTGGGGGATCAGGTGAGGTGGAACTGCCGGCAGGTCCTGCTCTGAGACGATCGACCCTACCCAGCCCAAGATGGCTTCGTCGCGCTCGATCGGTTCGAGCGCGTACATGCCGATTCCTTTGGCGCTGACAGTTGTCACCTTGGCCTTGGCGGTCATCCACGACTGCACGGCGCGAAGAGTACCGAGGTGCTGACTCCCACCACCATGGGTAATAGGACTCTGGCCGCCACGGGCGCCCAGCGCGAGACATGAGCGCGAGAAAAGGGAACATCATGGCGAAGAGGTCGGAGACCCTGGTGGCACCATCGACGGGGGCACTATCGACGGGGGAGAGGACGGCCCGGGTTCAGTCACGGGGTGCGGGGCTCACCATCACCCTCATCAGCCTGCTGGTCCTACTGGCGTTGGCGGCCCTGGGAGGCGGGCTGTCGATGATCATGGATCCCAGCGGGGCCGCCCTCGGGTTAGATGAAAACGTGGAATATCTGCCCCTTTTCGACGACTATCTGGTGCCTGGGGTCCTTTTGATCATTCTGCAAGGCCTGGTGCCGCTCCTTTTGGCGTTTGGTCTGACCACCGGCTTCCGGGTGCCGCTCCTCGGCTGGGCAGAACGCTTGAGCGGATACCGCTGGCCCCTGATCGGGACCAACTTGTTCGGAGGGGGAGTGGTGGCGTGGATCGTCGTCCAGTTCTGGGCGTTTCCTGCCCCCGCAGTCGCTCAGTTCGTGATCCTGGCGATCGGAGTGGCGATCGTGGTGCTCGCCGCCATGCCATCGGTCCGAGAACGCTACCGGATCGAATGATCCAAAAGAGACCGGGTCACCGCCAGTCGATGCTCTGGACCTTGATCGGCTCGATGATCCCTTTGAGGCTGACCGAACGAGGTTCGGAGACCGGAAAGCGGATCGCGCCGGCCTCCTTGAGAACAGCGGCGGAGATGACGATCTCCTCCGCCTCGCCGACCCCCCCGACCCGGGCGGCGACGTGAACCCCCTGGCCGGCGTAGTCGTTGCCCTGTCGGGTCGCTTCGGCGGTGTGGAGGCCGACCCGAACCGAGACAGCAAAACCATGCTCGCGGCGATGGTCGGCCAAACGCCGCTGGATCGCCACCGCGCTTTCCACCGCGTCCCGGGCTTGATCGAAGGCGACGAAGAACCCGTCCCCGGTGTGCCTGACCTCCTCGCCTCCGTGGTGAGCGAGCGTGGCGCGAATGGTGCGGTCGTGCCAGTGAAGGAGTTCCTCCCAGGCGGCGTCGCCGATCAGACTCACCAAATCGGTGGAGGTGACGATGTCGGTGAACATGAAGGTCTTGGTCACCCGGCGCCGGTCGTCGTCGAGTTCCGATGCGTCTTCCTGCAAGAGTTCGCTCACCCGGCGTAAGTCGAGGGCGGCCCCCAGGCGCGAGAACGTGGAACGGGCCGCCCGCAGATCAAGGCGAGCAGCGGTCTCGCCACCAGCTGCCCGAACGAGTCCAAGCAACATCCGAGCCTTGGCGCTCTCGTAAGGCAGTTCGATCTCTTGCCACAGCCGCCAGGCCCGGTTCAGTGCATCCGCCGCCTCCAATAGCCGGCCCTCCTTATGGTGCACGGCCCCCCGAGCACTGAGGGCGGCGGCGTTCAAAGCTGCGCTCTCGTACTTGTTGGCGATCATCTCCAGTTCGTCGGTGGCCGCCCCGGCGGTGGCGAGATCTCCGGCCGCCAGAGCGATCTCAACCTGGGCGGGAAGGAGCCGGGTCCGGCTGAGGAGGTCCGCCGATCTTTCTCCATCGACCTCGGAGGCGGCCCCACCCGACAGGGCGCGGGCAATCGATTTGGCTGCCTCATCGATCTCACCCCGAGCGAAGAGCAAGAGAGCCATACCCGGCTGCGGTTCCAGTCCGTACTCGTAGGCACGGTTGAACGCCTCTTCAGCCGCCGGAAGGTCGCCCATGTGCAGACGGACCTCGCCCACCTGATAATGAGCAGACCCCACGGCGTCCATGATGCGGAAACGCTCCAGCTCTTCGCAGGCATGCCGGGCCTCCTGCTCAGCTTCCGACCACGAGCCGCGCAGAGCCTTCAACTCTGCCCGATGAACCCGGCAAACCCCCGGATAACCTCCCACCGCCTCCCGGCGCATCCAGCGGTCGGCTTCGTCGGTCCACTCCCCGGCCCGCCGGTAATCGGCCAGGTTCCGACACATCGAGATGGTGTTGCAGTAGACATCGCTCGCCGTCCTGATGTCTAATTCTCCCGACATGGCCGCAGCGGCGGCCTCATCGATGAGCGCCAGCCCTTCTTTCCATTGCCCACGGTGGATCAGGGCCGAGCCCTTGAAACTCAGGGCCATTGACTGAGCGTCGGGGCTTTCGTGCCTCCGCCCGAGCTCCAGCGCATGGTCGGCGTGGGTGATCGCACCGTCCAGATCCCCCCCGAACATCGCCACCACACAATGAATAACCGCCAGCCACGCGTGCGCCACCGACTCCGGTTCGTCGGCGAGGAGCCGCTCGGCCCGGCCCAACCAGCCGGTGGCAACCGAGACGGCCAGCCGCCGGAAAGCCAGGTACGCCAGCCGGAGAGCCACCAAAGCCGCGGCGGAAGGCTGGCGCGCTTCCAGATAACCGGCAAAGGCACGCTCTTGGGCCTCGACCGCATCATCGGGGTGGCCGCTCCACCAGGCCGCCCCGGCCAACAACTCAAGATCACCCGCCGAGAGGGCCTCCTTTCGGTCGGCTGTCGTGAATGCCTCCAGGGCCTCGTCCCAGGCGTGGCGCTCGAAGGCCTCCCGGCCCGAAACGAGCGTCTCGACCACGGCTGTACACCTCAGTCACTGGGGGATCTAGGACTCGCAGCCTACCCACGGTCAAAACGGGCGTCCACAAGTCCACCTGGGCCACCGCCCATAATCTTGGTTATGTCAAGTTGTGCGGGAACTCAATCAACTCGCACGATCCTCGATCTCCCAGGCGTGGTCGAGTGCATGCCAGGCAATGCGTCGGGCTGCATAGGGAATTGGCCACCGCGCCCCTTCGTCGGGTCGGGCCAGAGCCGACAGCATGAAACGGCGCCCCGTCATCATGGCTTCAGCATCCTGTGCCGGTCGGAAACGCACACCGATCTCCCGGGCGTAGGCCGCGTCGGACTCCCAGACGTGGGCGACGATCTTGCTCCGGTCCCTGCCACCACCTCGCGGACCTTTGTGGAGGGACTCGGGTGCGGCGGCCACCACCTCGTCGAAGGCATCCCACGCGGCTTCGACCAAAGATGCCAACCGCCCCGCCACCGACTTGGTCGGCGGTGTGTGATCGGCAGGGGTGACCACGCTCGGGACGCCGAAGTCAGTGCCGCTCCCCCCCTCAACCTGGTCGATGACCCGGAAGTCGAACTCAGTCGGAAATGTGCAACCGGCTCGTTTGGCCACCAGCGCATACCTCGCTCCATGCGCGGCCAACGCCTCTATCGCCGCCTCCGCAGTCTTGCCCGAGCGACACCATCCGGGCCAGCCATACGAACAAGCGAACACCTTCTTGGCGCCACGCTCCAGATAGATGTTCTCCGGCACACCTCGAGTATCGCAGCGTCGACGCCCGCCGCTCCCCTACCCCGACGTAGCCCCTGAGTCGGCGTCGATCATGAGTGGGCTCACGTCAACCGCCTCAAACGTGGAACCCGGCACCCGTTCGAGCTCGTGGAGAGCATCGTTGCTCCAACGGGGATCGGGGGCCCCCGAGATGTGCCCAAGGCGCACCATTGTCGGCGAGGATGATCCCGTACTCCTTCATGGCGATGAGGATTACCTGCACCTCGACGGGAAACCCCGCCACGTCGAAGGGGCCTTGAGTCGAAACCGTTGACCCATGGGAGGGAGGTCGGCACTGGTCGAGGAGGAGGCGAAATGGCGGGCCGGCCACACACAAGCACGCTGAGTGGTCGGAGCGGTGAACCGGATGGCGTGAATGAAAATGGTTCGCGCCACCCGGTTGGCGATGGCTCTGTTATCGGCCACCGGGTCGGGTCTTTGACGGCTCGCCCAAGGGGCCAAGGTCCGCAGGGGCACCGGCGCCGGTCCGTACCATGCCCATCGTGCTTTCCGTCTTCACGCCCCAGCTTCGGCGCGCCTTTGCGGTCAACTTCTTCTCGGACCTGTCATTTGCGTTGCTGGTCCACTTCCCGGGTTTTCTGAAACAGCTGGGCGCCCGCGAGGCCCTGATCGGCACGGTGGC
>CAYUKI010000040.1:0-11252 GCA_964445235.1 uncultured Acidimicrobiia bacterium
CCGTCTCTCCTCCCCATCGTTCTTCGCCGAGACCACCTTGCCGGTCGCGTCGACGTGGCCTTGGACGAAGTGGCCCTCGAAGCGACCGCCGGCTGGCATGGCCCGCTCCAAATTCACGCGGGCGCCGGGTGACAAGGAGCCGAGGTTGGTCCGGCGCAGGGTCTCGGGAACCGCCGCCACGGAGAACCCACCGTCGAGAACCTCGGTAGCGGTCAGACAGGCGCCGTTGACCGCCACAGAGTTCCCTATCGCCATACCTCTTGTCAGGGTCGGCGCCTCGATCCACAGGCACACCCCCCCCTCTGTCGGGGCCACCTCGGTGACGTTGCCGATGGCTTCGATGATGCCGGTGAACATCAGACCTCCCAATCCACACGTATGTCGCCCCCTACCTCGCTCACCGACAGCAGCCGAACAGGGGTCGACTCGGCGATGGTGGCAAAAACGCCACCGATGACGGGCCGGCCCACTCCTCCGGCGATCCGCGATCCAATGTAGAAGACGCCGGCGTCAATGAGCCGACGAGACCATAACGCCGCGGCCAGTCGGGGGCCTCCCTCGTAGAGGACATCGAGAATTCCCATGTCGCCGAGCGCCGTCAAGCCCGCGCCGAGATCCGGGGCGACGATCACTCGACCGGGGGCGGCCACGTCTTCTTTGGCGATGACAATGGTCTCCGATCGATCCAACCGCGCACCTTTGGGGAAGGGCCGTTCGCCGAGGACAACCACCGGACGCGGTTGGGGGCCCATGTAATCGGGGATGCGCACCGTCAGCTCGGGGTCGTCGGCGAGGAGGGTGCCGGTTCCCACCATGACGGCGTCGGAGGCGGCCCGCAGTCGATGCCCATCGAGGCGGGCTGCCTCCGAAGTGATCCAACGAGAGGATCCATCGGCCGCCGAAAGCTGGCCGTCCAGGGTCATGGCGGCCTTCCAGGTGACCCTGGGCCGGCCGGTGCGTCGGTGGTGGAAATAGCCGGGATCGAGCGACTCGCAGGATTCGGCCAACACCCCGGACTCGACGGTGATGCCGGCCTGGCGCAGCCGGGCGATGCCCCCACCGGAGACACGGCGGTCAGGGTCGACGGACCCTGCCACCACCGTCGCGACCCCCGCACCGATGATCGCCTCGGTGCAAGGTGGGGTCTGTCCGAAATGGTCGCAGGGTTCGAGGGTGGTGTAGAGGGTGGCGCCGCTGGCCGCCGCCCCGGCCTGCGCCAGGGCGAGGGTCTCGGCATGAGGGTGGCCAACACCCAGGTGGGCGCCCTCCCCCACCACCGACCCGTCGGCGCCGACCACCACCGCTCCCACCCGCGGGTTGGGATGCGTGTGGTGAGGCCGGGCCAGTTGGAGGGCCCGCTTCATGATGACGGTCGCCTTCATTTCCGTGTCAGAAGGAAATGGCTGCAACATCCGGTCATCGTATGCAGGACCCGACCGGTCTAGTTCAGGCGGCGGTCGATCTCGTAGGACGACCCGGGCCGCTTCTTGGCGAACTCCTTCATTTCCACCGCCACCGCCGACGCCTCCCACTGCGAGCTGATGGGGCGGATGACGTTGGTCACCACGCCCATAGAGATCGAGACGACGGGGAAGGCATGCCGCTCGCCGCGTCGATCGATGACCTCGATATAGCCGCGCAAGGCGTCGACGGTGTCGTAATACTCGAGAACACCGTCGTCGAGGATGCGGATGACGGCCTTGCAGAAGTCCTCGGCGACGGAGGCTCGCAGCACGGCTACGAAGTCGTCGCCTCCGACATGTCCGACGAAGGCATCCGGGTCGACCTCGGCGGCGGCTTCCAGCAAGGACCGGGCGGAGAAGCGGATCAACTGGTCACCCCGCATGAAGCCGTAGTGATCGTTGAATGCCTTGAAGTTGTCGAGATCGGCGTGGACCAGGGCGAAGTGCTCCCCGGACTTGATGCGCATTTCGATCTCGGTGGAGATCTTGAAGTTGCCCGGCAAACCAGTTAGCGGAGACACGTCTCGAAGCGCCTGGGTCCGCCGTAACACCGCCTTTACGCGGGCGACCAGCTCGGACACGTCGAAGGGTTTGGTGATGTAATCGTCGGCACCCAACTCCAGACCGCGCACCCGATCCTCGGGAAGGCCACGAGCGGTGAGCAGAATCACCGACGTGTTGGAGGCGGCAGGATGGCTGCGCAGGCGCCGCAAAGCGGTGAGGCCGTCCATCCGCGGCATCATGATGTCGAGCAGGACCAGGTTGGGGGGGGATGCCAGGACCTTGTCGAGCGCTTCTCGACCGTCTCCGGCGGTGGTGACGGTGAAACCCTCCAACTCCAGGTTGACCCGCACAAACTGGAGGATGTCGGGGTCGTCGTCGACGATTAGGATCGTTTCGGTCATTCTGTCTCGATGGCACTGCGTAGCTCGCGAATAGCCGCCACCGGGTCCGGAGCCTTGAATATGGCCGTACCGGCCACAAACACGTTGGCGCCGGCCTCACGGGCCCGGCGTGCGGTCACGGGCGTGATGCCTCCATCGATTTGGATATCGGTCGAAAGACCCCGCGACTCAACCCATTCTCTGGCTTCTCGCACCTTCGTAAGCACCTCGGGCAGGAACTCCTGACCGCCGAAACCAGGATTGACCGACATGACCAGCAGGAGGTCGGCCAGCTCCAGGAAGGGCGCCACCCCGGCAAACGGGGTCGGAGGGTTGAGCACCAGCCCGAACCGCATTCCCAGCCCACGCACACGGGTCGCCACTTTGGTGGGATCGGGCACCGCCTCGATATGCACTGACAAGAGGTTGGCACCGGCAGAGGCGAACTCCTCGAGATAGGCGTCGGGATTGGTGGTCATCAGATGACAGTCCAACGGCAGTTGGGTGACTCTGCGCAGGGAAGCCACCACTGGGAGGCCGATGGCGAGATTCGGAACGAAGTGGCCGTCCATCACGTCGATGTGGAGCATGTCGACGTATGGCTCCACGGTCGCCACCTCCTCCCCCAATCTGGCGAAATCGGCCGCCAAGAGCGAGGGAGCGATCGAAGGAACCACGATGGAGATTCTACGAAGGGGGATCCCCGCTACAGCAGCACCTCGGCAATGAACATGCCGTCGGTGCCGGTCAGGTGGGGACCCATTAGCCAACCCTTGCCCCAGGGGCGCCCCGGCAATCCGGTGGGGGCTCTCGCCTCGAAGTCGGCGATTACCTCGACCGTCTCGGTGCTCGTCACGGTGCAGACCGAATATACCAGGCGTCCACCGGGCTTCACCAGGCCCGCCGACGCCGTCAGCATCCGCCTTTGCAGGGCGGCCAACCTCTCGATCTCATCGGGGGTAACCCGATGACGCAACTCAGGCCGCCGCCGGAGAGTGCCCAACCCGGTGCAAGGAGCATCGAGGAGAACCAGATCGAAAGTCTCGGGTCGGAAGGGTGGCCGGGTGCCATCGGCGACGGTCCAAAGGGCAGGCGCCCGCCGTCGGGCCCGTTCGACCCGACCCGAGTGCCGATCCATTGCCACCAGCCGTGTCGATGCCTGAGCCTGTATTTCCGGCGGGGACCCGGAGCCCTTCGCCATTTGATCGAAAAGGTGCAGCGTCTTGCCGCCCGGAGCCGCCGCCACGTCCAAGACCAGTTCCCCGGGTTGGGGGTGGGTGGCCCAACCCACTGCCACCGAGGCCGGATCCTGGACTACGAATCGGCCGGTCACGGGGCCGGGCGGGAATACGTAGCAGTCGGCTATGTCCGGCACCGGCACGGCACCGCTCGGTGGGTCCGGCGCTCCCGGGCGCGCTCGCACGGTGATGGGAGCGTCGGCCAGAGAGGCGGCCAGGAACGCCTCGGCCTCCTCGACTCCAAACTGATCGATCAGTTCTGCGTACAGCCACTCCGAAACACCAAGTTCGAGCGACCGTTGGGGAACGACCGGCTCGCCTTCCCTTCCGAGGGTGCGCAGGACCCCGTTGACGAACCCGGCAGCGTGCCCCCGGCCGCCTGCCTTGACCGCCTCGACAGCTTCGTGGACCGCCACATAGTCCGGCGTTGGGGAAAGCAGAAGGTCGAAGACTGCGACCCGGAGGAGGTCCTCCACCTCCGGGTCGAGTCGGGGGCGCCTCACCACCGAGCTAAGCGCCCGGTCGATGCGTCGCAGATGACGGAGGGTGCCGAAGGCGAGTGCTTGAGCTTGGCGAGCATCGGGCGTCGACAGCTCGCGGGTTTCGGTCCGGATGGCGATGTTCGAATAGGCCCCCCCCCGCATGGTCCTTCCCACCACTGCTGCCGCGGCGAGACGCGCCGAGCTCAATCCAACCTACCGAGGTGACCATGCCGGCCCCGCGCCCAATCGGAACCCGACATCGGCCTCTTGCCGGCCGGTTGTACCTCGACCAGCCAGACAGCACCATCCGCCAAGCCGCACATCAGCCGGTCATCGCGCAGTGAAAGCTCCCCCGGTGCCAGACCCGGAGGGTCAGACACGGTGCTGACCGCCAACAGCTTCAACCGGCTGCCCTCGTAGAGACAAAACGCTCCGGGCCGGTCAGCGAGAGCCCGCACTCGGAGCTCCCATTCGATCGGGGTGGCAGTTAAGCGCAGGTGTTGGTCGTCGGGTGTGAGCTTAGGTGCGGGCGTCGCATCGGCCTCGGTCTGAGGAGTCTCCCTGGTCTCCCCGGCCAGATGACGGGCCACCGTGTCGACCAGCAGTTCGGCGCCGAGGGTCGCCAGGCGCGTGAGCAGGTCGGTGCCCTTCTCGACCGGTCTGATTTCGGTGGAGAACGAAGCCAGTAAGGGACCGTGGTCGAGACCGCCATCGAGGCGAAATACAGTCACTCCGGTGAACTGGTCGCCGGCCATGATCGACCGCGGCACGGGAGCCGCCCCCCGCCAGCGTGGCAAAAGCGAGAAGTGGAGGTTGAGGAATCCGAGCTCGGAGCTGTCCAGGATCGCTTGTGGCAGGAGCATGCCGAAGGCGACCACTACACCCAGCCGTAGCTGGGGGGCCAGCACCGCGGACAGCTCGGCGCGGTCTTCCGGTTTCGCCACCGGCAGGCTCAGTCGATCGGCGGCCGAGGAGACCGCCGACGGAACAAGTTGGCGATTCCTGCCTTGCCGGCGGTCGGGCCGGGTCACGACCAGGTCGATCCGTGCTGCCAATCGCTCCAGGGCGGGGACCGCGGCCCCGGGCGTTCCCAGGAAGACGATTCTCCGGTCGGCAACTCCGGGGCCGTTCCGGCTCAAAGCCCGAGCGCCTCTTCGCGGAGGGCTTGCAGGGCCAGCCGTCTGGTCGGCCGATCGAGACGCTCCACCAACAGCTTGCCATGCAGGTGGTCGATCTCGTGCTGGAGCACCCGACCGAGCAGGCCCTCGCCTGCGTACTCGACCTCGTGTCCGTCCAGGTCGAGCCCGACGGCGTGTGCGAACGCCGGCCGAGCAATCGGCCAGAAATACCCGGGCACCGACAGGCACCCCTCCTCGTATTCCCACTCACCCGACGTTTCGAGGACCACCGGGTTGATGAGCACGTGAGCACCACCCCCGTCGCCCCAGTCGAAGACTGCCACCTGCTTGCTGATACCGATCTGCGGCGCGGCTAAGCCGACGCCGGGGGCGGCGTACATCGTCTCGATCAGGTCGTCGGCCAGGCGGCGGATGCTGTCATCGAGCCGGTCGACCCGAGCCGCTTTGGCGCGGAGCACCGGGTCACCGTAGGTGCGGATTGGGTAAATCGGCATGGTCAGAAGATTGCTCTCGCAAGAAAGGCTGGGGTAAGGGCGAGAACTGTTCCCGTCCCGACAGCGGCTGTCAACTCTCGCAGAGCGACCACGTCAGAGGTCGATCGGGTCGACGTCGATCCGGACGCGGAGGCCGCTGTCCCGGAGGCGCTGGACGACCGGCCGTAAAGCCAGCCGGAACGGGCCGAGATCAGCGCCTTGTACCAGCCATCTCCGTCCATGCTCTCTCACGGCCGGTCCCAGGATCGCCACACCCGGGCCGGCCGCTCGTATTGCCGGATCGGGGTCGACCACACCCTCGCCGCGGGTCTCGACGATGATCACCTCTCCGGCCGGTGGGTACCCATATGCGGCGCGATTGGCGAGCTCGGTCTTGAGGAAGGAGAGCGGGTCCCCCTTGGCGAGCGCGGCAATGACCGGGTGGTCGGGCATGGCGGTCTGAACCAGGAGCCGCCGGCCCGACCCGGGTTTGAGCTTGCCGGCGAGACGCGCCAGCAGGCGGAGGGATTCTTCGGCGGCTCGATAGGTTGGTCCCAACATGAGGCCGTCGGCATCGACGGCGACGGTCAAGTCGTAGAGGTCGGGGGCGGCCAGGTCGGCTTCGGTTCCCACCACCACGGAGACCTCGCCACCCGTCGTGAGGAAGCCGAGCCGGCGGAGCTCTTCGTTGACTCTCCCGACTCCGGCGCCGAGTGGCTGGAATATCACACCACCACAAGCCGAACACGGGCCCAGCTCGGCCCCACAGCGCAGGCAGGTCTTCCCCGGGTCCGGCCTGGTCCCGCAGTTCGGGCAACGCCGGAGCTGCCGGCATCGGGCACAACGGACGGCCGCGGCATAGCCGCGCCGATGGCAGAACAAGAAGGCCCGTCCGTGCCCGGCTGTTACCGCTCGCAACGCGCTCCGAGCGGTGGTGCCCAACAGGCCCTCGCTCGGATCCTGGCGCCGATCGACCACCTCCACCAGCGGCCAGCCGCGGTGACGCCCGACCGGTCGATCGACCGGAACGCCGGCGGCGATCAGCTCGCCGGTGGGAGTTGATCCGGCGAAAGTGGCGGCGGCTTTCTCGAGGGCGGCCCGCCGGCGGACCAACTCTCGCACGGCAAGGGTGGGGGTCTGTCGTTCTTTCATGGCCCTTCGCCCCTCCTCGATGACGAAGAACCAACCAGGCTCGGCCAACGGCCAGAGGGTGATCCGCGGGGTGCCGATCAGAAGACGACCTGGTTCGACGGCCGCGGCTACCCATGCCCCGGTGGTTGTCTGGTCGTCGGCGTCGGGGTGGACAGCCAGGCAGCCGGGCAGCGCCGCTGCTGCCGCTGCCACCTCCTCGCCGGTTGCGACTATCAGCATGACCGACTTGCCGGCGGTCAGCATGGGTTCGGCTGCTTCGCCGATCCAACCTGGCGGCCAGGGCGGTCCGAGCCGGTACCGAATCCCGGTCTGGGTGGGCCGAGAACCCGGCTCCACCCGGACGGGCTTTCCGAGGGCGCCGGGCCCCTGGATTGTCGAGGCGACGGGGAGGTTGGGGGGGGCGGCCCGCTCTAAGAGCACGGCCAGGGGTGCCACGTAGTGATGGGCGGCCCAACGCAAGACCTCCAACAAGGTGGGACCGAACACGGGCAAAGGCGCTGAGATCCGCTGTATCGGCTTGAGTCTGCTGGGATCGCCGTGCTCCACGCCCACGACGAAACCCCTCACTCTCCTCCCTCCCAGTGGTACTCGTACGATCGACCCGATCGGCACCGCCAGCCCGGGGGGAACCGAATAGGCGAAGCCGGCGTCGACGGCGAACGAAGGTATGGCCGGGACGACCCGGACCACCTCGACGGTGGTGGGGCTCAGAGTGCCTCGGCAGAGGCCGCTAGGCCGGTCGCAGCGTCGGTCGACTCCCAGGTGAACCCTTCCCCGCTCCGACCGAAATGGCCGTACGACGAGGTGGCCCTATAGACCGGACGGCGCAGTTGAAGGCGTTCGATGATGGCGGCGGGACGGAAATCGAAGTAGTCGGCTACCAGTTTCTCGAGCTTGTCCGGGTTCACCTGTTCGGTCCCGAAGGTATCGAGCAGAACCGAGAACGGGGCCGCCCGCCCAATGGCGTAGGCGAGCTGGATCTCGCATTTGGCGGCCAGACCGGCCGCCACTACGTTCTTGGCGGCGTGACGGGCCGCGTACGCGGCGGAACGGTCCACCTTGGTGGGATCCTTCCCCGAGAACGCCCCTCCCCCATGTCGGGCATATCCGCCGTAGGTGTCCACCACTATCTTCCGCCCGGTCAACCCGGTATCGCTGGGAGGCCCGCCGATCTCGAACCGACCCGAAGGGTTGACGAAGAAAGCCATACCCGAGCTCCGCAGAATTTCGGGGATAACTGGCAGGACCACCTGGTCCCAGAGGTCGGTTCGCATCCGGCCGTCGATGTCGATCCCGGGTTCATGATGGGCAGAGACGAGGACGCTCGTGACCCTGATCGGACGGCGTCCTTCGTACTCCACGGTCACCTGAGTCTTCCCGTCGGGGCGCAGGTAGGGCACGGCGCCACTCTTGCGGACGGCCGCCAGCTGTTCGGACAGCCGATGCGCCAGCGAGATGGGAAGCGGCATCAATTGGTCGGTCTCGTCGACGGCGAATCCGAACATGATTCCTTGATCTCCCGCGCCCATGATGTCGAGGGGGTCGTCGGATCCCTGCCGGGTCTCCATCGACGTCCCCACGCCTGCCGAGATATCGGCGCTCTGCTGATGGATCTCGATGTCGACCCGGATCGAATCGGCCGAGAAGTTCGGATCAAACCCGTCATAGCCGAGTTCTCGAATGGCCGACCGGGTGATCTGCTCGAGGTCGACGGCGTGATCGGCGGTTATCTCCCCCGCCACCACGGCCAGGCCGGTGGTCACCAGACATTCGCAAGCCACCCGCCCCATGCGATCGGCGGACAAGACCGCATCAAGCACCGAATCGGATATGGCATCGGCGACCTTGTCGGGATGGCCCTCGGTGACTGATTCCGAGGAGAAGAAGAGGCGGCGCATGCCGCCGGGAATCATACCGATCCCGACTCGCCCCTTTGTTTCATGATCAGATCCCACAAGCGCCGGGCCACCTCCACCTTGGTCAGGAGCGGCCACGGCTCGGTGCGTCCGGCGGGGAAGACGATGGTGACCCGGTTGGTTTCGGTGGTGAAGCCAGAACCCGGTTCGGTCACGTCGTTGGCAACCAGCAGGTCCACCCCCTTTTGGGCTGCCTTGTCGGCCGCTCGGGACAGGTCGCCGGTCTCGGCGGCGAACCCCACCAAGAACGGACGAGGGCGCCGTGCGGCGACGGCGGAGAGGATGTCGGGAGTTCGCTCCAACTCCATCTCGGGAGGGCCGTTCTCACGGCTGAGCTTGCGTTTGGCGGCGCGGGCCGGCCGGAAGTCGGCCACCGCCGCCACCATCACAGCGACGTCGGTGGGAATACTGGCCACCGCGGCCGCCATCTCGTCGGCCGACTCCACCATTTGCACGTCAAGCCCAAACCCATCGGGGGGGGGAACCGTGGTGACCAGGGTCACCTCGGCTCCTCGGCGAGCCGCTTCCACCGCCACGGCATGCCCCATCTTTCCAGACGAACGATTACCAATAAACCGGACCGGGTCGATGGCCTCCCGGGTTCCCCCCGCCGTCACCAGGACCCGCCAGCCGGCCAGAGGTTGGGCCAGCAGCGATTCGATCTCGGTAAGGATCTCGTCGGGTTCCGCCATTCGCCCCAGACCTTCGTCGCCGCCGGCCAGGGCTCCGCCGACTGGACCGACCAGGTGATGGCCGTCCGCCGCCAGCCGGGCGATGTTGCGACGCGTGGAAGGTTGCTCCCACATCTCGGTGTGCATGGCGGGGGCCAGCAGGACCGGCGCCTTGGTCGCCAGCAGGGTGGCGGAGAGCAAGTCGTCGGCGTGCCCGTTGGCGAGCTTGGCGAGGAGGTCGGCGGTCGCCGGGGCCACCACAACCAATTCGGCCCAACGACCCAGGTCGGTGTGGGGGCTGACCGAGGTGGCACCGAACAGGCTCTTCATCACCGGATGACCGGTGATTGCGGCGAGAGTCTGGCCTCCTAGGAACTCTTCAGCCGCCAGTGTCATGACGGCCCGGATATCGGCGCCCCGTTCCACCAGACGGCGGGCCAGATAGGCAGCCTTGTAGGCGGCGACGCCGCCGGAGACTCCGAGCAGGATCCTCCGGTTACCGATCACGGCTATTCCTCGCGGGTCACGACCGCCACTCGTCCCTCGGCGATCTCTTCCATGGCGATGGTGATCGGCTTCCGGGACAGGGTATGCACCTGCGGGGGAACGTAATGCCCGATCCCCTCTCCGAGCTGGTTGTAGTAAGCGTTGATCTGACGGGCCCGGCGGGCGGCAACCACCACCGTCGCAAACCGATTACCGATCTGATCGACCACTTTCTCTATGGAATTCATGGTGGTTCATGGTAGTTGCTTCCCGGGCTGTCACCATCGCGCCCTGTGAGATCGCGCCCTGTGAGATCGCGCCCCGTGAGCAGACCCAGGATCTCGGCCACCGCCGCCTCCACCTGGTCATTGATCACGATGTGGTCGAAAAGGGCCGGCGCTTCGTCGATCTCCCGACGGGCGATGGCCAGCCGAGCCTCGACATCGGGGGTGTCGCGGCGGGTCCGTAACCGTCGCTCCAGTTCCTCGATGGAAGGGGGGACCACGAATATCAACAGTGCCTCCGGCATGGCGTTGCGAACCTGGCGAGCCCCCTGGATCTCGATGTCGAGCAAAACGTCGTCCCCGGCCGCCAGCCATTCCATCACGGGCCCGCGCGGCGTCCCGTAAAGCCGGTCCGCGTACCGGGCCCACTCGAGTAGCTCGTCGCGCCGCACCATTGCTTCGAATCGATGCCGATCGACGAAGTGGTAATGCACGCCGTCTGCTTCGTTCGGCCGCGGGCGCCGAGTCGTTACCGACACCGAGAAACGGAACGAATGGCGGGCCCGGAGACCTTTCACGACCGTCGACTTGCCTGCTCCCGAGGGTCCCGAGATCACCACCAGGTGACCCTGGGGCGATGCCTCAGGAGAATTCGGAGAGAAGGGCGGCACGCTGTCGCTCGCCCAGGCCGCGCAGCCGGCGGGTCTCGGCGATCCCGTGTTGCTCCATCAGCCGTTTGGCCTTCACTTTTCCCAAGCCGGGCATGGACTCGAGAACGCTCGACACCTTGATGCCAGCCACGATGTCGTCTCTGTCGACCTTGGCCAGCAGCTCGGGAAAGGAAATGCTGCCCATCTTCAACAAGTCTTTGATCTCGGCTCGCATTCGCCGCGCTTCGGCGGCCTTGGCGAGCGCATCGCGGCGCTGTTGCTCGGAAAGTTGCGGTGGCGGCATGGTCTCCACTCCTGTCGGCGGCTGACTCTACCTCACACCTAGGGGGCGCGGATGGGAGTGCCGTTGGGGGTGAGGAAGGTGGGGTTTCCTACCGGTCCGGTGATTCGGTAACCGGCCTCGTGGAGGTAGCGGTGGTGGGGACGGCAGGTGAGGATGAGGTTAGAGAGATT
>CAYUKI010000041.1:0-11146 GCA_964445235.1 uncultured Acidimicrobiia bacterium
TCGACTTCACCGACCGCTCCACCGCCGTCCTATTCGGAGATGGAGCCGGCGCCGTCATCCTCGAGCCATGTGACCCGTCAATCGGCCTGCTTTCGTCGGAGCTGGGAATGGATGGCAGTGTCGCCGCCATCCTGGCGGTCCCCCGAGACGGGACCCGGGGTGACCGCCGGCCCAGCTCTCCCGCCGATGGTGGCATCAGGATGGACGGACCAGAGGTCTTTCGACGGGCGGTCACCACCATGGGGGGCGCCTCGGTGCGTGTGGTGGAAAAGGCCAACCTGGCCCTCGAGGAGGTCGATCTCCTCATCCCTCATCAGGCCAACATGCGGATCATCGATGCCACGGCGCGCCGTCTGAAGCTCGACCCCTCCCAGGTCTTCATCAACATCCAGTCATATGGCAACACCTCGGCGGCCACCATTCCGGTGGCACTCGCCGAGGCGGTCGAAGACGGGCGGGTGCGCCCGGGAGCCAACATCGTCTTCGCAGCGTTCGGGGCCGGGCTGTCGTGGGCGGCAGCACTGCTGCGGTGGGGAGAACGCGTCGAACCGCTGCGCACCTCGGCCGTGGAACTCCCCCCGACCGAGCGCAGTGCCATGGACCTGATGGAGCCGAATCTCGAGTTCTTCGGCCGTCCCGGAGGACCAGCCCAGAGCGGCTCGGATCCGGTTCCCGCCGCCCCTCGATGACAAGGGTGGCGCTGGTGACAGGCGCCTCCCGGGGGATCGGCCGCGCCATTGCCCTCGAGCTGGCTCGAGCCGGCCACGCCGTGGCGGTCAACTACGCAACCCGGGCCGAGGCCGCCGAGGAGGTGGTCGGGCAGATCGGAGCGGCGGGCGGGGTGGCCATGCCGGTGCAAGCCGACGTCTCCAGCCCGGCGGCCGTCGAAGCCATGTGTGCCATGGTCTCCGCGGAGCTCGGACCGATCTCGGTACTGGTCAACAATGCCGGGATCACCGCCGACAATCTGTTGCTGCGTATGTCGCCGGGCGACTGGGAAAAGGTGATCGCCACCAATCTCGGGTCGGTGTTCCTGTGCACCAAGGCGGCGTTGAAGGGGATGTTGAAGGCCCGGTGGGGCCGCATCATCAGCGTCGCCTCGGTGGCCGGCATTGCCGGCAACCCCGGGCAAGCCAATTACGCCGCCTCGAAGGCCGGAGTGATCGGGTTCACAAAGAGTGTCGCCAAGGAAGTCGGATCCCGCGGCATCACGGTCAACGTGGTCGCCCCCGGTTTCATCACCACCGACCTGACCGATGCGCTGGGGGAGGAAGCTCGGCAGGCCGCCCTCGGCTCAATCACGCTCGGACGATTCGGAATGGCGGCAGAGGTGGCAGCCGTAGTTGCTTTCCTGGCCGGTGACGGCGCTTCGTACGTCACCGGGCAGGTCATTGCCGTCGATGGCGGCACGGCGTTGTAGGGTTCCCCCCAGAGAACAAGGAGAAGGATGATGGATCGTGCAGGCGTCGAGTCCCGTTTACGGGCCGTCCTGGTTTCGGAATTGGGCCTCGACGAGGCGAAGCTCTCGGAGTCGGCCAGCTTCGAGGAGGATCTCGAAGTGGATTCGCTGGGCGTCGTGGAGTTGCTCATGGCGCTCGAGGACGAGTTCGGCGTGAAGATTCCCGACGAGGAAGCCGAAGGCATTCACACCGTCGGTCAGGCGATCGACGTGGTGCACGGCAAGCTGAGCGCCTGACGACATGACCCGGCGCCGGGTCGTCGTGACCGGAATGGGGATGATCACCCCGGTCGGTAACGACGTGACTTCCACCTGGGAATCCTTGTTGACCGGATGCTCGGGAGTCGGTCCGATCACCCTGTTCGATTCCTCGCCGATGCGAACTCACATCGCCGCAGAGGTGAAAGGCTTCGACCCGGAGGCTCATTTCGACAAGAAGGACCTGCGTCGCATCGACCGGTTCAGCCAGTTCTTCCTCGTGGCGGCGCGCCAAGCCCTCGCCGATGCCGGACTGGCGTTTCAAGGCGACGACGAGGCGGCGGCCAGGGCGGGGGTGGTGTTGGGGGCCGGCTTCGGTGGCATGTCCTCGTTCATCAACGAGATCGACGTACTCCGCCAAAGAGGCCCCGACCGGGTTTCTCCCTATGGCGTTCCCAAGGTCATCGCCAACATGGCGGCGGGGTTGGCTTCCATAGAGCACAACCTGCTCGGGCCGGTGACCTGCATCGTGACTGCCTGTTCGGCCTCCGCCAACGCCATCGGCGACGCCGCCGAGCTGATTCGGCGCGGAGCGGCCGATGTCATGCTCGCCGGGGGGAGCGAGGCGAGCATCACCGACTACGCCATTGCCAGCTTCAACCAGGCTCGGGCCATCAGTACCCGTAACGACGAACCGCAGCGGGCGTCGCGGCCCTTCGATGCCGACCGGGACGGCTTTGTGATGGGGGAGGGTGGGGGCGCCTTGGTCTTGGAAGAGCGCAAGCGGGCGGTGGCGCGGGGGGCGAAGGTCTACGCCGAGCTCACGGGCTACGGCATGTCCGCCGACGCCTATCACATAACCCTGCCCCGACCCGGCGGCACCGGGGCTGCCCGGGCGATGGTCGCTGCCATGAAAGATGCCGGCATCGGGCCCGCCCAAGTCGGTTACATCAACGCCCACGGCACTTCGACCGTGGCCAACGACTCCACCGAGACCGCCGCCATCAAGCTCGCTCTCGGCGAGGATGCTTATCGGGTGCCAGTCTCCTCTACGAAGTCGATGACTGGCCACGTCCTCGGAGGGGCCGGGGCGGTCGAGGCGATCGTCTCCATATTGGCTATGCGCCATGGAACCATTCCGCCTACCGTCAACTACGAGACCCGCGATCCCGACTGCGACCTCGACTACGTTCCCAACCAGGCTCGGCCCGGCGCCCCCGACCATGTCATGAGCAACTCATTCGGTTTCGGCGGACACAACGTGGCTCTGGTGTTCTCGCGCCCGTGAGGCCCGGCCCAGGGCCCAGATTCGCCTCGGGCGGGCGGGAAATGACGGAGTCCGGACAGCCAGCTCAGCCCCGCCAACGACGACGCTTTCCCAATCCGTGGATCGCCGTCCCGGGGTTGGCAGCCGGGGCCTTGGCGGCCGCCCTCGGCTGGATCATCACCGACATCTCTTGTCGCCCCAAGGCTTGCCCGGCCCTCGCCGTGGTCGCCGGCGCCGTCGGCTTCGTGGCTGGGGCGGTGGGGATGGCAGTAGTGCTGGTGCTGGTGTTTCGTTCGATCGCCGAGTGGAGGGACCAAAACCGGAAGGGTACCGGGACCCCCGGCCGGTAAACCCGACCACCCCGAGACCCATCGTCAGGTCACTCCCGTTTGGGCCGACCCCTGGTATCGAGCCCGGCGGCGTCGAGGATCTCAGGCGGGGCCAGTTCGGGAGGGATGCGAATCGCCCGCCCTCGTTCCAGCAGCGGTCTCACCGCCAGTCGCGACTCGTGGCGCCAGGCGAGCCCGACCACGGTGCCGCCGGCGGCGAGGATGGCCAAGCCCGTTGGCAGGCCGGTTGCCACGGCTGACAACACGACTGCGATCGGAAAGAGGAGCCGCATGCCAAGCATCACTCCCCGGCCGCCGCGGGCGTACCAGAGGGCGGTCGCCATGCAGATGAGCGCGAACAGCCATTCGGCGGCTCCTGCCGGCCGGAGAGAGGCGGCGCCCATCAACCCAGGGGTGGCCACGAGTAGCAGGGGGATCAAAACTGCCGGAGCCGGAGGTCCGGCCGCGGCCGGCCGCTGTCGCACCTGGGTGTCGATCCAAGGGCCGGCCAGGCCGACGGCTGCACCCGCTAGGCACGGCAGGGCCAGCCACCACGTCCATCCGGAAGGGGCGGCGACCAGCACCAGCCCACCGGCGGCTGTTACGACCAGACCAAGCCGACGAGCCCAGCGACCTCCCACCAACAGCAGGCCTACTACCGCGATGGTCGTCAAGCTGACCATCGAAATGGCGATCAGCCCGGCCGAAGAGGGTGGCCAGGGTGCTGGCACGTAGGTGAGGCGAGAGCCGACCAAGAACCCGCTGGCGAGAAGAAGCAGGCTGACGGCCATGAGCGGCTGCATGTCTCCGAGTGTATGGCTCCCTCGGTCAGGGCACTTGCGGCGCCGGCGGGAAATGAACCGTCTCCGCAGGCCGCCACCCTGGCAACTCTCGGCACCGGTCCATGGCGGTCTGAAAGGTCAGCACCGCACCGTGCACCGGCTTGTTCGAGGCGAGGCCTGTGAGCGGCTTTCCCAACAGCCGCAGCCGGCCGGCCTGGAGCGGATCCTGATGGGTGACCACCGCGAACTCGGTCCCCCGGTACCGGTCCACGAGGCGACCGACCACCGCGGCGACCCGTTTCGCCAACACCTCAAGACTCTCGGGGGAGAAGGGGAGATCGGTCGGATCGCTCAGGTAGGCCTCCAGCTCGCCGGGTCGTACCCGAGGGAGGTCCTCCCAGGGCAGACCGGCCCAGCGATCGGCCAGTCTCCATTCGCTCAGAGCTTCATCGACAAGCACCACCAAGCGATGGCGGGCGGCGATGACCTCGGCAGTCCGAAGAGCTCGTTCGAGCGGTGAGCTCCACACCGCCGCCAACGGGCGACCGGCAAGGTGCTCGGCGGCTTCGACGGCCTGCCGGGCGCCGAGCTCGGAGAGCCCGAAGTTGGGCAGCGACCCATAGACCAGCCCGCCGGGGTTGAGCACCTCGGCATGGCGAATGAGATGAAACGTGGTGCTCGGGGGCATACTGGGGGCAGGCGGAATCTAACCGCGGGCCGGACCACCAAACCTCGCCACCGACTGGCAGACCTCCTTTACCGAACTCCCTACATTCCATTCATGTGGAAAGAGCCGATCCTCCATGTCGACATGGACGCCTTTTTCGTCGAGGTGGAGCGGCGGCGCGCACCGGGCCTGAGTGGTCGACCCGTTGTGGTGGGTGGCACCGGTCCTCGTTCGGTGGTGGCCTCCGCGAGTTACGAGGCAAGGGCCTACGGAATTCACTCCGCGATGCCGATGACAAGGGCAAGGCGGCTCTGCCGGGATCTGCTGGTGGTGCCGCCCGACCACGCTGCCTATCAAGAGATGTCGGAGCAGGTGTTCGCGATCTTCCGCTCAGCCACCCCATTGGTTGAGGGCCTGTCGTTGGACGAGGCCTTCCTCGACGTGAGCGGGTTGAGGCGGCACTATCCGTCCTCCGTCGCGGTCGGAGAAGAGGTGCGCCGAACCATCCGCACGGAGTTGATGCTCCCTGCCTCGGTGGGGGTGGCCGCCAACAAGATGCTGGCAAAGCTTTGCTCCGAGCAGGCGAAACCAGATGGCATCTTTGTGCTTCGCAGCGGGGAGCAGGCTCGATTTCTGGCCACCCTGCCGGTCAGCCGGCTCTTCGGAGTGGGCGAGGCCACCCAGACGATGCTGCAACGCCTGGGCGTGGAGACGGTGGGTGACCTGGGGAACATTCCGGATAAGGCTTTGTTGGCGGCGGTGGGGCCGAGCATGGCTGCCCACCTCCGGGACCTGGCGGAGGGCCGCGACGACCGGCCGGTGGTGCCCGATCGGACGGCGAAGTCGGTCTCCGTCGAGGAAACATATGACACCGACCTGATGGTCCCCGATCGCGCCGCCACTGAGTTGATGGTGTTGTGCGATCGCCTCTCGGGGCGTCTGCGCCGAGCCGGGTTGGTCGGTCGGACCGTGTCGCTCAAGGTTCGCTACTCGGACTTCACCACAATCACCCGCAGTCAGACCTTGCCGGCGGCGACCAACAGCGGGCATCGCCTATTGGGAGAGGTGCGGAGCTTGTTTGCGGCCACGCCCGAACCTGAGCGGCCCGTCCGGCTGCTCGGCGTCGGGGTTTCCAACCTCGCACCGACAGAGGCAGGTGGACAGGAGGCGTTCGACGACGGTCCCGAGTCGCGGTGGGACGAGCTCGAGAAGGCGATGCAACTTGCTCGCAGCCGTTTCGGAGGCGACGCCGTGAAGCCCGCCAGGATGTCGCCGAGGCAGGGTCCAGAGTGACGGGTCCGGGCGTATACTGGCCAGCGGGGTGGCCTTTCCCGACGAGCCACCGGGGTGAGGTTGCCAATGCCTCTTGATGACCGTGAGCAGAGAATCCTGGCTGAGATCGAGCGCCAGTTCTACGCGGAAGATCCAGACCTGGCCCACGCGGTTCGGAACATCAGTCGCAGCGTTCGCTACGGACTTCGCCTGCCCGTGGCGGGGATGGCCATCGGCACGCTGATTCTCGTTCTTAGTTATCGGGCGATGACCTTGCTGGCACTGGTTGGGTTCGCCATCCTGGTGGTCTCCGCCACTGGTCTGGTGCACGGAATCCGAGCTCGCCGTGTGCACGCGAACGATCAGCAAGAAGAGAATTCCTCACCGCGGCCATCTCGTTTCAAAAGAGGCTGGCCCTTCCGGCGCAGCTAGCTCGACACCTCGCTAGAGTGCGGCCCCCGCCGGGGGCAACCGAGGTCTCCTATGGGCGGCGGAATCAGGAGGGAGGAGCGCGAATCGGCCTGCATCGCTGGTTCGCCCGAAGGTTTGGAGAGAGGCTATTGGAGCGAGGATTCACGGCGCAACAAGCGTCGAAGCTGACCAGCTGCACCAACCATCAACTTCGTTACTGGGACCGCGTTGGACTGGTGAGTCCGGCCATTCAGCAGACCGGAGGAAGACCCGGAGTAAGACGTCTCTACTCGTTTCGCGACCTGGTCGCATTGCGGGTCGTGCGCAGCCTCCTCGATCACGGCATGTCGCTACAGCGGGTACGGCGGGCGTGGGCTTATCTGCGGCGCAACGCCAATCTCGACTCGCACCTGTCCGAAGAAAAGCTGATCACCGATGGTCACACGGTTTTCCAGATCACCCGTAACGAGGGCCAGCTGCTCGACGCCCTTCGCAGTGGTCAGCTCGTCTTCTTCATTGCCATCGATCACATCACCCGTCATGTCGCCGAGGACGTGACTCATTTCGAACTGGACCGCGACCAGTTCCTCGACGTGCTCCGCCGCGTCGAGGTAGACGTCATCGAGGAGCGCCGGGTCGTCGTTTCCTGAGACCGCTCCAGAGGGACGAAGGGTGAACGGCAGCCGCCAGCCGGCGAGCGATAGTGTGGCGGGTGGCGAGTTCGGCCTCGGTCTGGGCGAAGGACGAGACCCCCTGGGCGAGGTGAGCTGCCCCTATCTGGGGTCGGCCGCTGTAGGCGGCCTCGGAAAAGGCGTTGGCCAGCGGCACCATCGACGGTGAGATGGCCCGGGCGTTCTCGAGCGGAGTCAGATGAGGCTCTACCGGGCTTCCGAGATCGGCGAGTCGGTCGACGATCTCCTCCCAAGCGGCAGCGATGTCCCCGCTGCGCAGGCGGCGCAGCCGGCGGCGGCGGCGGACCGCCTTGATCACCGGGATCAGCCCGACCATCGCCAGGAGTCCCAGCGTGATCACCAGGAGCGCGCCTCCCGGCAGGGCGAATCCGGGAGCGGGAAGCGCGCCGCCGAAGTCTCCCGGGAAGGTGTCGGGGACAAAAGGATCCCGTCCACTGCCATCGAGGGGGTTCGCTAGGTTCGGATCGATCTGGTCGGGCGACGGGACGTAGGTGATAGGGTCGAAGCCCAGGTCTTCGACGGCAGGGCGGGTGATGCCGTCGCTGCGCGGAGTGGGATCGAATCGCACCCAGCCCTGGCCGCGCATCCACAACTCCACCCAGGCGTGGGCGTGGCGCTGCCGGACCACCAACAACTCGCCGCCGGCGTCGCTCTCGACGTCGCCGGGGGCGAAACCGAGCACCACTCGGCTGGCGATCCCGCCAGCTCTCGCCAACGCGGCCATGGCGGTGGCGTATTGCTCGCAGTAACCCGTCCGGTAGTTGCGGCTCTCGGGATCCAGCAGCCAATCGGCCAGATCGAGGGCAGTGTGGCCGGTGTCGACGTTCACCGAATACTGGAATCCGCTGGCCGGCCGAGTGAAGAAGGCCTCCAAGAGCAAGCCGGCCTCGAAGGGGGTGGCCGCTCCCGACCCGATGCGTCGAGCCAGGGTCCGGAGGGTCAGCGGGAAGTCGTTGGGCAGGTCCAGATAGCTGGCGAAGTCGTCGGGCGGGGTAGTGGTGTCGGAGGGTTGGGCTTCACCGGGGAACAACCCGGCGGCGGCAGCCCGTGCGAAGATCGGGGACAGCGATTCGCCGCGAGTCGCGAGCGCCTGATAGTCGGGTGTAGGCACGGCCGAACTGACCCGATAGGTGAGACCTTCGGTGGTGAGCGCATCGATCTTCACCGAACCGTCGGCACGAACTCGGAAGGTCTCCTGGAGTAGCGGCGAATTTTCGATGGTCAGATCGGTGGGGGAGTAGAGCACCGGGAGCAGGTTTTGACGCAGGCTCTGGATCACCACTACCTGATTCGCCGTCGTGGTCGGGCCGCGAAAAGCCAGGTCGGCCGATTCCCAGCCGTCGCGGCCGTTGGGCCGGCGGACCGCCAGCTCAGCCGGTGACCAGTTCACCCCGTCGAATTGCTCCAAGGTGAGAATTCGCCAGTAGAGATCGGCCGAGTCGGCTCCCGCTACCCGAGCCAGGAACACGGGCTCGTCGCTTTGCGACACGAGCTGCTGCTGCAACCCCACGAATAGGTTGGAGGACCAGCCGCCGTAGATGCCGAAACCAAACAGAGTCTGGTTGCGCCAGTTCACGAGGCCGGTTTCCGGAACGGCGGCGGCCAGCGCGGCGCTGCCGGCCACCGCCGCCGCCACGCCGAGGACTGCGAAAGAAACAGGCAGGCTGGTTCGGGTGCGGGGGACGATGCGCCCGTCGGCGGTCCGCATTCGCCCCCCTTTCGGACCTGGCGTCGCGGCCAGCAACGCCAGGACCGCCACCGCGGCGAAGGCGGCCGGCCAGCCCCGGCCGGGCGGTCGGCGGTCCAAGGTGGCGAACTGGAGGTAGAGCGCCAACGCCGGCAGGACCGCCCACCACGTCTTGCCTCGGCGAAGCCCTCCTACCGCCAGGGCCCCCAGTGCCCAGAAAACACCGGCGAGCACCGCCAGCAATCCGGCGGAGGCCACCACCGGGGCGGCACCATATCTGATCAACTCCAATGCGAAGGCGAACTCCCTCCCCATCGCCGGCAGGCTGGAAGGGATGGGCAGGATGCCGCCCGCCAAGCTGTCGGGGACCGCCACCCGGAAAATGGCCAGCATGGCCCCAACCAGGTTCACCACCACTACCCAGCGGAGCCGGATGCCCCACGCCAGCGTCGTGAAGGTGGCGACGCCTCCGAGCAGGGCAGCGGCGACCAGCACCAGCTGCCAGGCTCCCCCCCGGAGCCCGGCGGTTAGTAAACGGTCGAGACGCGCCAGGGCGAGCCCGGCGGCGGCGAGCGCTGCTAACCAGCCGAGACCGAGCCGCCCCAAGTCCTTGCCCTCGCCTTGATCCAGGCCTCGCCCCACGAACCTTCCGGTGGCACCGTCATCGTCACGACCCCGGCCCGCTGCATTTGCAACACCGACGCCACGCTCGACTCGGCCGCACATAGCAACACGGTGGAACCGAATTGCCGGGCGAGGAGCGCCTGGGCGTTGATCAGTTGGACGTCGGGCACGCCCGTCACCATGAAGAGTGTCCCCCCCGCCGCCGAGCGGCTCAGACGGGCTGCTACCGAGGCCAGATCGAGGTTGTCCTCAGGCATGACCAGAGCCAGGGCCTCCATGGCTTCGGCGTATCTCTGCGCAGACACCGATTGGCTGCCACCCGCCCACAGATCGGCAACGAAACCCGATCGGCTCAGATGCCGGACCACCGAAGCGGCTCCCTTCACAGCCTTCTCGAAGCAGTCGGAGGATTCGTACACCGATCGCCTCACGTCGAGGACCACGAGGGCACGGGCCTGCCAAGGCGCCTCCATCTGGCGGATCATCAGGTCGTCCCGCTTGGCAGAGCTCGGCCAATGGACCCGGCGGAGGTCGTCTCCTTGGCGGTATTCGCGAAGCGTGAAGAAGTCCTCGCCGCCGCGCACGGACAAGTCGGGTCGAGAAGTGTGCATCGCCGGATCCCGCCCCTTCACCAGTGGAAGCCCGATCAGCTCCTCGCTAGCGGGATAGACGACCAGGCGGTCGGTGGAGCCGAAGCCCGCCTGGGAGGAGGCGAGCTTCAAAGGATCGGTCGTCACCGCGGTGGCGGGGCCGATCTGGTGAACCCCTCGGGGCCGGCAGATGATCTGGTAGGCGCCGTCGGCGATGGTGCCCCTCCGCAGACCGGCCAGGGCGAAGACAGCCGACCCGAGCAGGCCGACGGTGTCGACCACCGTGACTTGGCGGAGGGATCGGCGGCCGGTGTTCTGGATTTCCAGCTCGACGACGGTTTGGTCGCCCTCGTGGACCACTGGTGGGTAGAGGCGTCGGGTCACAGTCACACTCGGCCGCCAGACCCTGACGAAGATCACCGCCGCCATCGTCACCGAGACCACCAACACGGCGGCGGTGAGCAACTCGATCTCACCGAGGGCCGCCCAGAGGACGGTCAAGCCCGCACCGGCCCCCAGCGCCGCCGAACCCCGATCGGTCAGGCCCAAGAGCCGGCGGGCAGCGGGTCGACTCTCGCTGGCGGGGCCGGACATCAGTTGGCCACTTTGGACACGGTCGGTACTCGCAGCTGGCCGATCACCGCCTCGAGCGTCTCACCGACAGTGGCTCCGCGCATGAGGGCTTCCGGCCGCAGCACCATGCGATGGGTCAACACGCTGGCCGCCACTTCCTTGACGTCATCGGGTGTCGCGTAGCTTCGCCGGTCCGCGGCCGCTCGCGCCCGGGCCACTCGAAGAAGGAACAGAGCGGCCCGCGGAGAGGCGCCCAACAGGAGGTCGGGACTGCGGCGAGTGCCCTCGACCAAGTCGACGATGTAGCCCTTGACAGAGGGAGCGACGTGGATCTCCCTCGCCACCTCGATGAGCCTTGACACCTCCTCGGCCGCAACGACTGGGGAGAGATCGGGGAAGGTCGAACGGATCCCGTGGGTGTCGAGAATCTCCAGCTCTTTGTCGCGGCTCGGATACCCGATCACGACAAGCATCATGAATCGGTCAAGCTGGGCTTCGGGGAGGGGGTAGGTCCCTTCGTGCTCGATGGGGTTCTGAGTGGCCAGGACCAGGAAGGGGAGATCGAGGGGGCGGGTCACACCGTCCACCGTGACCT
>CAYUKI010000042.1:0-11140 GCA_964445235.1 uncultured Acidimicrobiia bacterium
GTCGAGGGCCTTCACCTTTTCGACGCGGCGCCGGTGGCGTTCCTCGTTGCCGAAGCGAGCGTTCACGAAGGTATCCACCAACTCGACCGCCAACGCCTCTCCAATTACGCGGCTGCCGAGGCACAAAACATTCACGTCGTCGTGTTCGACCGCCTGATGGGCCGTGTAGGTGTCGTGAGCTATGACTGCCCGTATTCCCTTGATCTTGTTGGCCGCTACGCAGGCGCCCGCTCCCGAACCACACACGATCACGGCTCGCTCGGCTCGGCCATCGACCACCGCCCGGCTGGCGGCGGCGGCGATGTCGGGATAGTCCACCGGCTCCTGGTCGTGTGCACCCAAGTCGTAGACGGCGTACCCGGCGTCGGCCAGATGTGTGGCCAGGGCTTGTTTGAGGAGATACCCGGCGTGGTCGGAGGCGACGGCGACGCGCACGGAGCGAGAGGGTAGCGGCCCCTTCCGTCCGTAGAATCCCCCTCGATGGATGAGATCAGGGTCCAGGGCGGCCGGGCGCTGCGTGGCACCGTCGGCGTGCTGGGCGCCAAGAACGCCATCTTAAAACAAATGGCAGCGGCCTTACTGGCTCCCGGCCGGCATCGGCTCACCAACGTTCCCACCATCCTCGATGTCACCCTGATGGGCCAGGTGCTCTCGCATATGGGGGTAGTGGTGCGTCATTCGGACCGCACAATGGACCTGATCGTGCCCGATCGCCTCCAACCTGAAGCACCCATCAATCTGGTGCGCCAGATGCGTGCCTCGATCGTCGTGCTCGGTCCGCTGCTCAGCCGGTGCGGAGAAGCTCGGGTGGCGTTGCCGGGGGGAGACGACCTAGGGGCCCGGCCCATCGACATGCACCTGCGGGGGCTCGAGCAGATGGGAGCCTCCTTCCGGCTCGCCCATGGTGTCCTGCACGCCCAAGTCGAGGGCCGGTTGAAGGGGGCCGACATCGACCTGCCTTTTCCCAGCGTGGGCGCCACCGAGAACCTCCTGCTCGCCGCCGTCCTCGCCCAGGGCGTAACGATCATCAACAACGCAGCCCGGGAGCCGGAGATCCTCGATCTCGTTGCCCAGCTGGCCTCAATGGGGGCGCGCATCAGCGGCGCCGGCTCTCCCATCATCCGGATCGAAGGGGTGGACGCCTTGAGGCCGACGGAGCACGCCGTGGTGGGCGACCGCCTGGAAGCCGGCACCTTCGCCATGGCCAGCGCCATCTCCGGAGGAGATGTCACGGTGACCGGGTGTGCGCCGGGTCATTTGCGCATGGAGCTGGCCAAGCTCGAGGAGGCAGGAGCCGAGGTGGAGAGGGGGGGGGACTGGTTCCGCGTTAAGGGTCCCGAACGTCCCCATGCCACCGACTTCGCCACGCTTCCGTTTCCTGGCTTCACGACCGACCTTCACCCCTTGATGGTGGCGGTGCTGGCGGTGGCCGACGGGACCTCGGTGATCACCGAGAACCTCTACGACGCTCGCTTCCGCTACGTCGGCGAGCTGGCAAGGATGGGTGCTGATATCACCACCGAATGGCAGCATGCAGTGGTGCGCGGGGTGGCGCGGCTGTCCGGGGCTCCAGTGCTCGCTCCCGATATCCGGGCCGGGGCAGCCCTGGTGCTGGCCGGCTTGGTCGCCGAAGGCGAGACGTCGATTGGAGATCCCCACCACATCGATAGGGGCTACGAGGATCTGGTCGGGAAGCTGGCAGCCCTGGGCGCTCAGATTGCGCGTGTTGGCCCCGCCCAGTAGAGCCAGACGTAGGGCCTTAGCTGGCCTCAGGTGGGTGTCGATCGTGGGCGTGGTCATCTCGGCCGTCGGCGTCCCCCCGGCTTCCGCCGAGGAGTCTCTCACCGGCCGCTACGAGGAAGTCGTGCTGGTTCCTGTCGATGGATCGACCATCACCTCGGGTTTTCGAACCTATGCCGGTTCGCTTCGGGTCAGCGGCCACGACGATGGGCTCGCCTTGGTCGAAGAGGTCGATCCGGAGACCTACCTCACCGGAATTCAGGAGGTGCCCTACTCCTGGCATCCCGAGGCGCTCAAGGCCCAGGCGGTGGCCGCCCGCACGTATCTGGCCTGGACGCTTCGAAATGGCCGGACCCGATCGGGCTTCCGCTACGGCTACGACATCTGCGCCACGGACTCTTGCCAGGTCTACGGTGGCATCGGTTTGGCCCGCTCGGCGTTCGGCTCTCCATGGACCGCGGCGGTCAGCAGCACGGCCGGAGAGATGCTGCTGCATGACCAGCGCCCGGCCCAGGCCCTCTACAGCTCGACCACCGGTGGCGCCACCCGGTCTGTGCAAGATGTCTTTCCGGGAGCGGCGTCGGTGCCCTATCTCAGTGCCGTGCCATCACCGAACGAAGAGTCTCCGTTTGTGGAATGGACGGTGCGGATCAGCGAGCGGAACCTGGCGAGGCTCTTGCGCCACGGCGGCATCGTTACCGGCGATCTGATCGACATCGGGGTGAAGACCACTGAGGACGGCCAGGGGCCCTGGCATGTTCGAGTGGTGTCGGAAGGGGGCACGGCAGTGGTTAGCACCTGGGAACTGCGCACGATCATCAATCGGGCCGCCGGCGAGCTCATGCCCGACGAATACCCCTCGCTCCGTCCCGACGGGCGCCGGTATCCGCAAACCGTGCTTTCGCCCACCTATCAGATCGATACGGTGCACGAGTTTTCCGGTATCGAGCTCGTCGAGTGGTTTCGGATCGAAACCATCTACGAGTTCGAAGGCAAGGGTTGGGGCCACATGGTGGGGTTGAGCCAGTACGGCGCGCAGGCGATGGCCGACCAGGGAGTTGCTTACCGCAACATCCTCTCCCATTACTACCAAGGTTTGATCACCGCCTCCGCTCCCGACCTTCTTCCCCCGACCGTGGCCGTCGGTATTGCCGCTGCAGAGCCGGAATTGGTGCTCAAGCCCGACGGTTGGGTCGAGGTATTCGCCGACGGCGCCAAGGTGGCCGAGGGCGCTCTCGGTGACTGGTGGTTCGAGGCCGTCGAAGGGGAACTGATGGTGCATGCGCCGGCCGGAGTCGGACTGCCCCCAACCCTGCGTGACGGGGCAGCCCGCACCGCCCTTCGGTATCACCAATCGCTACTTGGCGGGGTGACCCTCACAGCCCCGGCCGATGTGCGCATCACGGTGGTTGTCGGGCCGGCCTCCGAGGTCATTCGGGACTGGAGCCCGGCCGCAGCCGGCCGGATCGTGTTCGCCTGGGATGGGCGGCGGCGGGGTTGGGACGGTCGAACAGTCACCGTCGTCGTCGAAGCGCAGTCCCCTTATGGACGCGACCGCCTCGACCTGACCCTGGTGGGGGGAAGCGACTAGCGAGGTAGAATCTGGAATCAATCACCGACTCAGAGGGTTGTCAGTCACGTCATGACCATTACTGGCCTCACCATTCAAGGCGCCGCCGACCGAGACAAACTGGGCTCGCCCTCCGAGGCCTCAACGCCGCGCGTCGATTTGGGAAAGCTCCAAGAAACGCTCGAATACATCCGGCCGGCAGTGCAGATGGATGGCGGGGACCTCGTTCTGCTCGGGGTGGAAGGTGGGACCGTCAACCTCCAGCTGGTCGGGGCGTGTGGAGGGTGTCCGATGTCGTCGATGACGCTGACAGCCGGAATCGAGAGGATTCTCAAGGACCGGGTTCCCGGGGTTGAGTCGGTCGTGTCGTCATAAGTGGACGTCGAGACCCGGACCCTCGGCAAAACCCTTACTGCCATCGAAGAGCGCCATCCCGGCTGGGAAGCGTTGGTGCCCGACGGACCCCCACCTGTCCAGCGGATCGGGGTGACCGGACCGCCCGGGTCGGGAAAGAGCACCCTGGTCGATCAGCTCATCAAGCGGTTCCGCGCCGCCGGAAAGCGAGTGGCCGTTGTCGCGGTCGACCCCTCCAGCCCACTCACTGGTGGGGCGTTACTGGGCGATCGCATCCGCATGCAGGGACACGCCTTGGATCCCGGGGTTTTCATCCGCTCGATGGCTAGCCGCTCCCACCTGGGGGGCCTGGCGAAAGCCACCGGCGAAATGATCAGCGTGTTGGCCGGCGCAGGCTTCGATCTGGTGCTGGTGGAGACCGTCGGCGTCGGCCAGTCGGAGGTCGAGGTGGTACGCCATGTGGACACCGTCGTGGTGGTTCTGGAGGCTGGCTGGGGTGACGTGGTCCAAGCCGAGAAAGCCGGCATCCTGGAGATCGCCGACTTGCTCGTCGTCAACAAGTCCGACCGGGGGGGGGCGGAGCAGACTGTCCGAATCCTCCGAGCGGCTCTGGGAGAGGGCGTGCCGGTCGTCGTCACCACCGCTACGACCGGCGAGGGCCTGGACGTCTTGGCCGGTTTGCTCCTTGCTTCCGGATGAGGAGAAGAAGATAGGGAGTGACCTCTCAGATCTCCCGCCGCCCAAACCTCCGAACCGCCACCCACCACAACAGAGCGACTGTCACAGCGGCCACCGCCGTCGCCCGTGCGAACTCGGAAGGCAGGCGGTCGCGCACCAAACCGTCTATCGCTCCGGGCAGTGCGGACGGCAACCACTGGCCGATCGAAGGCACGAGGCCCAAGACCGGGAGAAACAGCAACACGCCGATCACCAACAGGGTGGTTGAGAGAGCCGAGTTGGTCTTGGTCGTGATGGCGGCGGTGAGCACCACCACGAACAATATGTAGATGGCTCCGAGGGCCGCCCCCAGCCAGAGGCGCCCAACCGGGAGGGATCCGATCAGCACCACCGTCTCGTACCAGGCCGCTGCCGTCCCCGCCGCGAAGGCCGCCACGGCCGTCACCCCAACCACGGCGACTCTCGGAAACAGGAGCCGGGTGGTGCTTTCGACCCGGGTGCGGAAAAAGGCTGCAACCTCGGGCCGATTGTCGAGGCCGAGCGCCTGGGCGGCGATCACCACCACCGCCAGAAGGCCGATCTGCAAGGCGTTGGAGGAGTATTGGGTGATGCCGTCGGCGGGGACCGGATCCGGCAGCGGCACCTCGACGCCACCGAAGCGCTGGATGATCTCTGCCAGGTAACGGGCCGTGAGCGGGCCGATCAGCCCGAAGAAGAGGAAGATGCCGAAGAGGACGATCCACCTCCTGGTCCTCAACATACGGAGCCACTCAAGCCTCAAAAGGGTCATCCTTCTTCCTCCATCAGGCTGAGGAAGCTGGACTCGAGGTCGGGGGGTCGGAAGCTGACCGCCACCACCGAGGCATCCGCGGAGGCGAGAAGGGCAGCGACCTCCCTCGAGGCTCTCGCCACGTCGGTCACCTCGGCCCGAACGATGAACCCCTCCGAGGTGATGCTCCTGGCCCACCCCGCCCCGGTGAGGGAAGCGGTCACTGGATCGACCGGGGACGAAACTTCGATCATCAGGTGGGCCCCTCCCGCTCGGGTCCGCAGGTCGGACAGGCTCCCCTGATAGCGAAGCCGACCCTTGGAGAGCACCCCGACCCGATCACAGACCTGCTCCACGTCATTGAGGATGTGGCTGGAGAAAACGACTGTGGCGCGGTCTCGGGTTGCCGCCAGCAGATCGAGCACCTCTCGTCGACCGATCGGATCGAGAGCCGAGGCCGGCTCGTCCAGTAGCAAGACCAGGGGATCCCCCACGACGGTGGCGGCCAGACCGAGCCTTTGCAGCATGCCTCGGCTGTAACCTCCCACTCGGCGAGCGGCCACATCGCCGAGGCCGGCGGTGTCGAGAACCTCTCCAACCCGGCTCGCCGGTATGTCCGGGTCGGCTAGGTGACGGGCAAGATCAACGATCTCGGTCCCGGTGAGCCAAGGGTCGAAGGAAGGAGTGTCGGCCAGCACGGCGATGCGGTTGAGCGGAGCATCGATGCCGAACCCGCCGCTCGAAGCGCGTCGTAGGCCGGCCAGTATTGCGATCAAGGTGGTCTTGCCGGCGCCGTTCGGACCGACCAGCCCGAACACCACCCCTTCCGGTACTTCCAGGTCGACGCCGGCGAGGGCGGTGGTCGATCCGTACTGCTTGGTGAGCTGGGAGGTCCTGATCACCGCTCGAGCCGGCCGACCAGTAGATAGACCACGCCTCCGAGAGGTATGGAGAGAACTATCACCAGCGCCCATCCCCACTTCGGGAGGACCTTCACGTCGTGTTGGGAGAGGTCATAGAGGCAGTAACCCACCAAGCCCAACGCCACCAGCGCGAAGGGAACAAGCGCCAAGATTAGGGGGCGCGACATCGTCAGACCGTTGATCCGGGCCCGCCCATTCCCAACTCGGCTTGGGCGGCGGCGAGCCGGGCAACGCGCAGGCGGGGGGGGGAGCACGAGACATAGTCAAGCCCCACCTCGCGACAGAAGGAGATGGAGGCTGGATCTCCGCCGTGCTCGCCGCAGACACCGACCTTAAGGTCAGGCTTGGTGGCCCTCCCTTCCGCGGTGGCAAACCGAATCAACCTGCCTACTCCGGCGATGTCGATCGTCTGGAAGGGATCGAAAGTCAGGATGTCCTGTTCGAAGTACTCGCGGAGGAAACGGCCTTCGGCATCGTCCCTCGACAGACCGAAGGTCATCTGGGTCAGGTCGTTGGTTCCGAAGGAGAAGAAATCCGCCACCCGGGCGATGTCCCCGGCGATGAGAGCAGCTCGGGGGAGCTCGATCATCGTGCCTACAGGCACATGGAGGGGCCGGCCGCAGCGCTGGGCGGTGGCGGCCACCACCTCCTCGACCATGACCTTCATGCGGTAAAGCTCCTCCGTGGTGGAGACCAGGGGGATCATGATCTCGAGGCGCGGGTCCCCCCCCCGTTCGAGTCGCCGAACCACCGAATCGAGAGCGGCCTCGACCTGGATCCGATAGAGGTCAGGCACGATCAAGCCGAGACGCACCCCCCGGAGGCCGAGCATGGGGTTGTGCTCCTCCCATTGTCCGACCGCCAGCTGAAGGGATTCGAGGTCCGCCGTCGGGCGGTGGGCGCGGACTCGGCCGACGATCTGGTGTTCGAGATCCAGGCGGGAAGGGAGAAACTCATGGAGAGGTGGATCGAGCAGCCGCACGATCACCGGCAACCCGTCCATGGCTTCGAGAAGCCCTTCGAAGTCAGCGGTCTGCATGGCCTTCAGGTCGAGCAACCGGTGCCGTTTCTCGACCGGGTCCTCGCTCAGGATGATTCGCTGCACGATGGAGAGCCGTTCCCCGAGGAACATGTGCTCAGTGCGGGCAAGGCCGATGCCTTCGGCCCCCCGGGCCCTGGCGATGGCGGCGTCGGCCGGCGTATCGGCGTTGGCCCATACGCCCAGTGTCCGGATCTCATCCGCCCATGCGAGGATCTTCTCCAGGTCGGGAGTCGGCTTGGGCTCTTCGAGCGGCACGGCACCCACGAACACCATGCCGCTGGTCCCGTCGATGGTCAGGAGATCGCCCTCTTCGATCGTCGCTTCGCCGGCGACCGCATTCCGATGAGAGAGGTCGACGGACATGGTGTTGACCCCGGTCACCGCCGGTTTTCCCATCCCCCGGGCGATCACCGCCGCATGGGACGTTTTGCCGCCCAACGAGGTGAGGATGCCTTGCGCGGCGTACATGCCGTGGATGTCATCGGGGGTGGTCTCCGGTCTGATCAGAATGACCTTTTCGCCGGCGTGGGCTCTTTTCACGGCTCGATCCGAATCGAAAACGGCTACGCCCACCGCCGCCCCGGGTGAGGCCGCCACCCCTTGAGCCACTGGTGGTGGAGCCGTGCTCGGGTCGAGGCGCGGGCGTTCGAGCTGCTCCAGCGATGCCGGTTCCACTCGCCGGACCGCCTGCAACTTGTCGGTAAGACCGGATTCGGCCATTTCCACCGCCATCCGAACAGCGGCCGGCGCGGTTCGCTTTCCGATCCGAGTCTGGAGGATCCACAAGACTCCCCGCTCGATGGTGAACTCGATGTCGCACATGTCTCGGTAGTGGTTTTCCAACCCCTCCATGACCGCGAGCAGCTCGGTGTGGAGGCCCGGATGGAGTGTTCCGAGCTGGGCGAGGGTGAGAGTGTTGCGAATGCCGGCCACCACATCCTCGCCCTGGGCACGGGGTAGGTAATCCCCGAAGGGGCGTTTCTCTCCAGTGGAGGGGTCGCGGGTGAAGCAGACGCCGGTGCCGGAATCGTCACCGAGGTCACCGAAAACCATCGTTTGCACGTTGGCGGCCGTGCCGAGGTCGTCCGAGATGCCATGGATGCGGCGGTAGTCGCGAGCCCGGCGGTTGTTCCATGAGTTGAACACCGCCGACACGGCTGCCTGGAGTTGCTCAAACGGGTCATTGGGAATGCCACCCCCCCCCGACTTGGCCACCAAGGCCTGAAAACGCCTAGTCGCCTCTTCGAGGTCGGCGGTGGTCAAGGCCGAGTCGTCGGGTACCGATCGCCGGCGGCGCAGGTCGGTCAGCATCTCCTCGAATAGGGCGGCATCCATTCCCAGGACCACCTTGGCGAACATCTGCACGAAACGCCGGTAGGCGTCCCAGGCGAAGTGCTCGTCTCCCGACCAGCTGATGAGATCGGCCAGCACCTCGTCGTCCATGCCCAGGTTCAGCACCGTGTCCATCATGCCCGGCATGGAGAACTTGGCGCCCGAGCGCACCGAAAGCAGCAGCGGTACGGGGCCTCCCCCGAACCGTCGGCCTACCGACTCCTCCAACCGCTTAACGGCAGCGGCCACCTCATCCCACATGCCGTCAGGAACGACTCCACTCTGCATGACGGCCCGGCAGGCGTCGGTGGTGACCGTGAATCCGGGGGGTACGTGGAGACCGATCCGGGTCATCTCGGCCAGACCTGCTCCCTTGCCGCCCAGCAGGTCCCTTTGTCCGGCGTTGCCTTCCGAGAAGTCGAAAACGAACCTGGGCATGCCTCGAGATGCTACGGCAGGCTCAAGAGATCCGTCGACCCGTGATGTCCTGGGGGCGAATCCGCACCCAAACGGTCGGCTGGACCTCAGGAACCCAGCCGACCAGCCCGAGCCCTTCGAGGGCGGCAATCTCCTTTTCGTTGTATACCTCTTCGGCGTTGCCGCGCACGAGGACGCTCCACCCTGTCCTGGTCGCCGGGTACCAGCCGTCGACTTGGAAGGCGGCGGGGGACCGGAGGACCATGGCGTCGAGTTTTTCTCCCGTGGCGGTGCGGAACACCACAGTTCCCTCATCGAAGCGGTAGTTGACCGGCAGGATGAGGGGTTCACCTGCGCTGATCAAAGCCACCCGGCCGATCTCGGCCAGACCGAGCAGCCTTTCGCACTCTGATCTGGAGAGGACCTCCAGGCCGCGGCGGTCGGTGGGGAAGGGGTCGATCATGTGCAACCTCCGAGCATGGTCATCCGGGTCACCTGAGGAAGGGGTACTTGTGGACCAGACCCGTGTGACTCCAGATGGTCCCGAGCCCGAGGACATTGCCAATGTTCATCATCCCCAAGCCGGTCAGCAAGATTGCATATATCAGGCGATGGTCCATGAAGGGGTTGTCGGCGGGCTGAAGGGTAGTGGCCCAAATCATTAGCAGCAGAACGGCTCCTCCGGCGGCGGCGATGCGGACCCCAATCCCCAACAGGAGTGCTAGCCCGATCCCGGCCACGCCGATCATGAAGAGCCAATCCACCCAGGTCTGGCCGGCCAATCCGGCCAAAGCCTCGCCGAGTCGTCCATTCGTCTCGGATCTGAGAAACTCGGTGGTGGGGGATCCCCCGTTGATCCAGGCCGCAGTGACGTCGACGGTGCCGCCGCTTGGCGCCCGGTGGGGAATCCGAGGGCGAAAAACCTGTCCAGGAACGACCAAAGGAACACCCAACCCAGGCTGATACGGGCGAGCGCCCACACCCAACTCGACCTTGGGTAGGAGTGGGTGACCACGAGCAGGTCGCCTTTCTTGGAGCCGGTGAGAATCGCCACCTCGCGCCTCCTCTCTGGGCCCGGCACCCGTCCGGGTCATGTCGGGTCTGCGCGCCCAACATGCCAAGAGCGGGGACGGTGGTGAAGGGACCTTTGGCCCCTGGGGAGCGCCGGGCCTGCCGAAATGACCAAAGGCCGTCCGCCTTGGGACCAATGCCGATGATCGCTGCACCGAGGTTCGGCGAGAGTGCAGATCACCGTTCTTCTTGGAGGTGTTGTTCGTGGCGGAACCCGGCGGTTCAAAGAACGTATTCGATCGGTTCGTGGTAGGTCTGACGGTGATGGGAGCACTCATCGCAGTCACTGCCCTGGTGGGGGTGCTGCGCCGCCCGGGAGCGGCGGCGTCCGGGTCTGCCGAGACGATCCTCGCCAACATCGAGCTTTCCGACTTCGCGATCACTGGCGATCTGGCTGTGCCGGAGGGCCCCCTCACCCTGCAAGTCACCAACCGAGGTGCAACGTTCCACAACCTCGGGGTCGGTGAACAGAGAACGGAGGACTTGGCGTCCGGTTCATCGGAGCGCCTCGAATTGGGGGCTCTCGAAGCTGGAACCTACGAGATCTTCTGCTCGATCCCCGGACATCGGGAAGCGGGGATGGTTGCCGACTTGGTGGTCGGGGGAGCCGGAGCCGCCGGTGCGGAGGGCGACGAGGAGATCGACTACGCGGCCATGAGCAAAGCCATGAACGACTCCATCGCATTGTTCCCCGCCCCCACCGAAGGTAGAGGCAATCAGCCGCTCGAACCCGAGATCCTCGACGACGGCACCAAACGCTTCGACATAGTCACGTCGATCATTCCCTGGGAAGTGGCGCCTGGGACCTTCGTCGATGCCTGGACGTACAACGGACAGGTGCCGGGACCGGTGATCAAGGTCGAGGTCGGCGACAAGGTGCAGGTCGTGATCGACAACCAGCTACCGATGGGCACCGACGTCCATTTCCACGGGGTCTCTCTGCCCAACAACATGGACGGCGTTGCCCCTGTCACCCAGCCACTCATCGAGCCAGGCCAAACCTTCACATATGAGTTCGTGGCCGAGAAGCCCGCTATAGCCATGTACCACGCTCACCACCATGCTCAGATGCAGGTGCCGAACGGCTTGTTCGGCACGATATTCATCGGCGACGTCGCTCTTCCCGAGGGTTTGATTGTGAGCGGCGTGGAGATACCGGACGACCTCACCATCGCCGCCGAGATCCCCATGGTCCTGAATGATGCCGGTGTGATCGGGTTCTCGCTCAACGGCAAGTCGTTCCC
>CAYUKI010000043.1:0-11024 GCA_964445235.1 uncultured Acidimicrobiia bacterium
GCCGTGCCAGCCTGGCTCGTGGCGTCCCGGAGAAGCGTGGCCTTCTGGAAATTCCTCTGGACCACCACTCCCGACGACCGTGAGCGAAACTACCTCTCTCACCTCCTCTCCAATCGAGACTCGGCCAAGGAGATACGAAGCTTCGCCGTTGCGCCGTTTCTACGTTCTCGCTACGAAGTGCTCTACGAACGGCGAATCACAGAGCTGCGCAAGCTGGCACGCCGCCAGACTGCGTATTCCGTAGTGGCCAACCTGATCACCGGGGCGTTCTTGGGAGCCACCTTGCTCTTGGTGGCATGGCTCACTTCTTCGGGTCGGGTGGAGCTATCGGCGGCGGGGGTGGCCGTGGCCGGCATCGCGTTGGTGGGAGGTCGGCTGGCCTCCGCCGGTTGGGCGGCCGGCACGCTTGCCGAGGCCGGGTTGTTCATGGAGGACTACCAGTCGTTTCTCGATCTCCTTCCGGATTTGGAGCACAGCCGGTCGACCCGTTCGGCGCCGGCCGGGTTCTCGATGCTCGAGGTGAGCGGCGTCGGCTTCACCTACCCCAGCGCCGATTTGCCCGCCCTGTCCGATGTCTCCTTGCACCTGGCCAAAGGCGAGGTAGTCGCCCTGGTGGGGGAAAACGGTTCCGGCAAGACCACCCTCGCCAAGCTGCTGGCCGGGCTCTATCAGCCCGATGGGGGGCGCATCCTCTGGGACGGCGTCGACATCTCCACCGTCGATCCCGACCAGCTCCGGCGTTCGGTGGCCGTCATCTTCCAGGACTTCGAGAGATACCACCTCGCCGCCCGGCACAACATCGGGATCGGCAACGTCGGTGCAATCGATGATCTCGCCGGTATCAAGGAGGCCGCTCGCCGCGCCGACGCCGATGAGATGCTGGCGGGGCTGCCCGACGGCTACGACACCCGGCTCGGACCCGAGTTCGAACAGGGCGTCGATCTCTCGGTCGGGCAATGGCAGCGCCTCGCTCTCGGCCGGGCCTTCTTTCGGGACGCTCCCTTTGTCATCCTCGATGAGCCCACCGCCGCCTTGGACCCCCGCGCCGAACACGCCCTGTTCGAGCGCATCCGCGAGTTGTTGGCCGGCAAGACCGTGCTGCTCATCTCGCACCGGTTCTCGAGCGTGCGTTCTGCCGACCGTGTCTACGTACTCGACGAGGGGCGGATCGTCGAAAACGGCACCCACGAAGAACTGATGGGCAAGGGTGGTCTTTATGCCGAGCTGTTCACCCTGCAGGCGGCCGCCTACCAAATCGAGCAACTCGAGTAGCTGGAGTGACCACGGGTTGCGGCCGTTCAGGCCGCCAGTTCGGGTGATGCTCGGTGGTGGAGGAGGGTGCCGTCGGATCCGGTGAGGAGGAGTCCGCCTGGCCTGGAGAGCAGGTCGTGGTCGCCTCGTATCGATGGATCCCGATCAGCTTCGCATTGCTTTGGCAGCGGCGGCTCGAACCCGGACGAGCATGTCGGCGATACCGGGGAGAGTCACAGCCTCGCGGTCGATCCGCTCCTCGAGGGTGGGCCATTCGATCTCGGGATACATGGCAACAACGAAGGAGACCGCGTCCTCGAAGGTGAGCAACGTGCCGTCGGTCGCCTGGATCAAACGATCCACGATGAGGTCGGAGAGCGAGATCACTCGAACTTTCAGGTCGTTCTCTAGCCGGACCTCGAGGACGGCCTCGATGTCGTAGCCAGAGGTCGGGAACTCGATGAGATGGACGTCTCCTCCGAGGCGCAACTCCACATGTCGGTGTCCGGGCCCCAGGAACACGAAGCCCTTGTCGCCGAGTAGCCGGCGCTCTTCCGTCCCAGCTCGACCGGCAAGGTCGACGTCGGTGGGTCGGTATTCGCCCGTATAGAAGTGCACCGCCGACCCTCCGATCAGCGTGAAGGACCGGCCGAGAGCGACATCAACCGCCGCAACGATGTAGAGGGTGCGTTCCGCAGAATCCCGAGGATGGGTGGAAGCCCGCTGAAGGAGGTCACGGACGTCCACGGGAAAGGACCCTCACCTCGTCAGCCACGTCCAACCCGGCCGCCACACGTCGGTCGAGCCTCGCCCAGGGGTCGCTGTAGCGGCGATCGAACCGGGCCAAGCGCATTCGAGCCGCCTCCCGTCGTTGAGCTGCAGCAAGGACCGGCATCTCGACAGGCCGCTGCTCGGTGCGCCGAAGGGCGGTCATGATCCGGGCGACGGTCGACCAGCGTGGATCGGTGGCGCCACGTTCAATCCGCGACAGGTTCGGTCGAGGCAGGCCGGCGCGAATGGCTAGCTCGGTCTGGGTCAGTCCCGCCGACTTCCTCAACGTGCGGATGCGTTCGCCGATAAGCATCGCAGTAGTTTATCAGCTACATTGTGCGGTGCAGTAGCTTAGTCGCTACGAGTCTGATCCCGACCCCACCTCGCCACGACCGTCGCCACGGCGCCCAATCAATTCCCGAACCGGGCCCGGTCGACGATGACTCGGGTATGGGTTCCGTCACCGACCAGTTCGTCGCCCATGACCGCCGTCACCCGGAACGTCAACCGTCGGCCCTCCACCGCCACGAGTTCGGCGGAGGCCACGATGTGAGACCCGACGGGGCTCGGCGCTAGGTGTCGAAGGTCGATGTGCGAGCCGACCGTCGTCTGGTGGTCGGCAAGGACGTCTCGCACCGCCGCCACGGCCGCCGCTTCCAGAAGGGCGACCAAACGGGGTGTGGCCAGCACGGCGACATCCCCGCTCATCATCGCCGAGGCCGTGTCGCCAGCCCCAACCACCAGGTCGGTGTCGGCTTTCATCCCCAATGTGAGCACCATGGGTTCGAGGCTACAGAGCCGTTAAACCGTTCAGCAATCGTTCAGGGAGTGCAGGGGAGACTCCACCCAGAATTCGATCAAGGAGACCTAGTGCTCTGTCTGGGAAATAGCGTGACCAAACCGTTCCTCGTGGCGCTGCTGCTGATTGCGGGGGCGTGTGGGTCCAGTCCTGCCGAAACGACCAACGCAATCGCCGTCGCGACCACAGGCACAGTCGAGGGCACCTCGACCACCGCGGCGGATGGCCCCGAGCCGGTCATCGACCCGGGCGACGGAGGGGTCTACCGGCCGATCATCGACCCCGCCAACTTCGTCGACGTGATCGACAATCCCTACCTCCTCCTGACGGTCGGGTCGCGCTGGGTGTACGAGGGGACGAGCGAAGGGGAGGCCGAGCGGGTGGAGATCGTCGTCACCGACGAGCGCCGGGTGGTGATGGGGGTGGAGACGACGGTCGTCCGGGACAGCGTCTACGTCGCGGGAGAGCTGGTCGAGGACACCTTCGACTGGTACGCCCAGGACGGCCAGGGAAACGTCTGGTATTTCGGCGAGGACGTCAAGGACTACGACAACGGCCAGGTGGTGAGCACGGCCGGTTCGTGGGAGGCGGGAGTCGACGGAGCACTGCCGGGGATCGTGATGCCCACCCAACCCGAGGTGGGTCGGGCCTACCGCCAGGAGTTCTACGCCGGCGAGGCCGAGGACATGTTCGAGATCATCGCCGTCGACGGGACCAGCCAGGTCGCCGCTGGTTCTTTCGATCGACTGATCACCACCAGGGACTGGAGCCCGCTCGAACCCGAGGTGATCGAGGAAAAGACCTACGCGTTCGGGGTCGGGAAGATCGCGGAAGCGAAGGTGGCCGGGGGCGAGGGTTCGGTGGAGTTGATCGAGTACACGCTCGGTGGGTGACCAGGCCGGGCTCAGCCCGGGAACGCCCAGATTGCCTGGTTACCTCTGATGATGACCGCCGATCTCTTCCGGCGATCGATGGCGACCTCGAGGTTTCCCCTTCGATAACGCACCGAATGATCGGCCGCGCTGAGCGGTTCCCAATCCCCGCTGCGGAGCGTACGGTAGCGGCGACGGAGTTTGGTGAGAGAGTAAACGTGCACATAGAGCTCGTGTTTGGTCGGGTCGCTCCCCCAAGGAAAGGTGGCCCGGCAGTGAGGGTCATCTCCGCCCAAGAGACCAACTTCGTCTCCGTAATACAGACCGGGAGCACCCGGGTAGGTCATCTGCAGAACCGTCGCTAGTTGGAGACGGCGTACATCGCCGCCGGCTCTGGTGAGGAATCGGGCCGTGTCGTGGCTGCCGAGCAGGTTCTGATTGGCGAGGGTGGGTCCCCAGGCATACTGGCCATACAGACGGGTCAGGCCATCAAGCAGCTGAGGCCCGTCGATCTCCTCGGTGGCGAAGAAACCGACGGCCAAATCGCGGAACGTGTAGTTCATGGTCGCATCGAAGCGATCACCTTGTAGCCAGGGCCGGGCGTGACCCATGACCTCGGCCAGCAGGTAGGCGTCCGGCTTGACGGCCTTGACCGCGGCGCGGAGGTCGTTCCAGAAATCCGGGTCGACATAACGCGCCACGTCCATTCGCCACCCGTCGATATCGAACTGCTCGATCCAATGGGTTGCAACCATCAGGACGTACCGACGGGCAGCAGGGTTGGCAAGGTTGAGTCGAGGCATGGCCGAGACCCCGTACCAGGCCTCGTAGGTCGGTTCGAGCACCGGTCCGGGGCCTTCGACCTCCTCGAAGGGAACGCCCAGCTCGGACCGCCAACGATCCACCCAGGCATGATGTCCAGCGTGGGGTCGGTAGAGAAGGCGTACCGGCCAGTCGTGGACCACGAACCAATCCGAGTAGGCAGAGCGCCGACCCTTTGCCACCAGGTCGGAAAACGCGAAGAATCGAGGGTGGACGTGGTTCAGCGACACGTCGAGAACGACCTTGACGCGACGCCGGTGGGCCGATTCGACGAGCCGGGAGAGCGCGACGTCACCACCCAGCGACGGGTCGACGCTCAAATAGTCGACGGTGTCGTAGCGATGGTTGGAGGGCGATGAGAAGATCGGGTTCAGATAGATCACATCGACGCCCAACCCGGCCAGGTATCCCAGCTTCTCGGTGATGCCATCGAGATCCCCCCCCTGAAAGTGAACAGCCGTGGGTAATTGGTCCCAGGCCACCGTACCGGGCAGGTCATTGCCCCGATCGCCGTTGCGGAAGCGGTCGGGGAAGATCTGGTAGACGACCGCACCTTGGATCCATTCGGGCACCTCGAAATGCCGATGGAGGGAGGGATCGAACGTCCAACGATCGAGGCGTTCCACGGCATTGGAGATGCCGGCGGGAACGAGATAGACCCCCTGCCCATTCCGCGTGCGGAGGGCGAAGGTGTATTCGAAGGTCTCGTCGAACGGCCCGGCGATCACGTCCCAAATGCGGAAGCGACCTGCTCCGACTGCCCGCATCCGATGGATGGTCACCGTCCCCCGCCGTACGACCAGCGTGGCCGAATCGAGCACCGGCTCGGCATGAAGACGAAAACGGACCCGTCTGTCGGCGAGGGGATCGAGGTGGGCACGGTCTTCGGGATCGAACCGCACGTCCCAGGGGAAGAGGTGGCCGGGGGAGCCGAAGATCCCGTGATCGGATTGGGTCATCGCAACGTGTCCCAACAAGAGGCGAGCACGCCCGATCGATCCCCGGACTGGGAAGCAGTACTGGCCGCCATCAACCTTTCACGGCGCCCTGGGTCAGACCCGAAACGATGAACCGCTGGAGGAATTGAAACAACAACACGACTGGGATTCCGGCCAGCAGGGCGCCCGCCGCGAAGGGTCCCCAACGGAGGTTGAACTGATCGCTCAGGTACCTGAAAAGGCCCACCGAGAGGGTGAACTTCTCGGGATCTCCCTGCCCCAAGACGGCTGAGGCGATGACCACGTCGTTGAGCAGGAAGATGAAAGACAGCAAGAACACGACGGCCAGAATCGGAGCTACGAGCGGAAGAATGATCCGATAGAAGATCACGGCGTGGCTGGCGCCGTCCACCTTTGCCGACTCGTCGAGATCCACGGGAATGGTGTCGAAGAAACCTTTCATGAGCCAGGTATTCACCCCCATGGCGCCGCCCAGGTAGACCAGGGCCAACCCGGCCCCGGTGCCGAGCCCGAATGCAGGGAACACGTCCTTGACCTGAACCATGATTAGGAAGATGGCCACAAAAGCGAGGATCTGCGGGAACATCTGGATCAGGAGCACCGAGAGCAATCCGGTCCGCCGTCCCCGAAAGCGCATCCGAGAAAAGGCGTAGGCTGCCAAGGCCGAGAGCAGCGTGTTGACCAAGGCTGCACCGCCGGCAATGAGGATCGTGTTGAGGTACCAGGATCCGAACGGCACGTCCGTGAAGAGAAGCTCCCGATAGTTGTCAAGAGTGAAACTGCTCGGGATCAGCCTTTGGGAGGTCAGGCTGCCCTGGGGGTTGAAGGAAGCCGAGATAACCCACAGGACGGGGAACACAGCGAACGCCAGGGCCAACCACGCCACCAGGTGACGCCATCCCAAACCGCGCATCCACCGAACCAACGGGCTGCCTCCGGCAACCACCGGCCCACTCCGCGCCTTGGTCGTTCCGCTGGGTCCTGCCACTGCCATCAGGCCATCTCCTCGAGTGCGCGGGTTCTCCGAAAACTGAGTGCGGAGAGGGTGCCAACCATCAAGAAGATGATGATTGCTATCGCCGAAGCGAACCCGAAGTCTGAACCCCGACCCGACTCGAAAGCCAGCCTGTACGTGTAGCTGATGAGGATGTCGGTGTGGCCCGCCGGCGTTTGTGCTCCCTCGATGGGCGGACCTCCACGGTTGAGCAGGTAGATGATGTTGAAGTTGTTGAAGTTGAAGGCGAAGGAGGCAATGAGCAGGGGCGCCAGCGCCACCATCAAGAGCGGGAACGTCACGCGCCGAAATGCCTGTCGAGGGGTGGCGCCATCAACAAAGGCTGCTTCTCGCAACTCTTCGGGGATCGCTTGCAGAGTCCCGGTGGAGATGAGAAACATGTAAGGGAATCCGAGCCACAGGTTGACGAGCAGGACCGACACCTTCGCCATGGTCGGATCGCGTAGCCAGGGTATGTTCGTTCCGAGGGCTCGATTGACGATCCCAAAATCCTGGTTGAGCATGCCGGCCCAGATGAGGGCGGTCATGAAACTGGGAAGCGCGTACGGAATGGTCAAGAGCGAGCGGTACAGCCGCTTTCCCTTCATGGTCGGGTGGTTGAGGGCAAGGGCGAGGCCAAGCCCGACGACAAACGTGACCACCACCGACAGCGAAGCGAAGACGTAGTTCCAGATGAAGACCCGCACAAAGGGCCCTCGAATCGCTTCGGAGGTGAAAACCCGGGTGAAGTTGTCGAAACCGACGAAGACCTGCCAGCCGGGTTCGAGGGTCTCCCCCGAATCGCTAGCGAAACGCCCGTCCACCGCCCGGTACGAGGTCCCGGTGTCGATGTTGGTGAGAACGTCCGACCCTTCGTCATATGTGAACAACCGCTTGTAAACGGCAGCAGAGGTGACCGTTACCGCCCTGATCAAGCCTTCTTCGGCCGGGACCTCGAACTGGGACTGGATCTCTTCCTCCCGGTCGCCAATCTGGCGTAGGGTCAGAGCCGTGTACTGGTCGACTGCCTTCACTTTGCCTCCCTCATCGGTAACGACCCGATCGGGGGTCAGTTCCTCCAGGCCAGCCGCGGTGCCGAGGGACTGCTGGCCGGTCTCATCGACGAGCAGAAACGCCAGCTCACCGGTGCCACCGTCGGTGGCCAGGATGGTGAGGGCCAGCCGAGAGGTTCCGGGAACGTTGGAGAATCGCCTCAGCAGCTGATTGATGGCCTGGTCCTGAGTGAGTCGATTGGCCGTGGACAGATTGGTGAAAGCGATGTACCCGGAATAGAGAACCGGCATCACTTGAAACGCCAGGGCGAAAACGGTGCCGGGAATCAGGTACTTGAGAGGTATCGCCCGCCTGGTGAGATACGCGACGTCTATGAGCACCGTGGCCAGCGCGACGGTGACAACACCGGGCCACCATTTCTGATCGAGCATGGTGGCCACGCCGGTAATCGCCAGAGCATTGACGGCGGCGAGAAAGGCCAGCTTGAGCAGCAGCGGCCCGGTGAACGACAGGCGCCGGGAGGGGACTCCCTCCCGGCGCACTGGGTCATGAGAGCCGTTGCTTGGCTCGTCCTGGTGAGACGTGCGGCTGTCGGGCTCTCCTTTTGTCATCGGTCGTCAGCCAGCGATCGCGGCTCGTATCTGCTCGGCGGCGTCCTTGAACGCCTGCTCGGGGTCGGTGCCGGTGAAGATCAACTGGTAGGCATCAGTCCAAGCCTGCCACACCGCACCCATCTCTGGGATGGCGGGCATCGGATAACCGTTCTGTCCAGACAAGCCGAAACCCGCCAGGTTGGCGTCATCGGACGCCGCAGCCTCGAAGGCGGCTATATGGGCGGGGGGGCGTCCGCCGGCCTCGAACATGGCCAGCTGGGCTTCCTCGGTCGACATGAAGTCGAGGAGGAAGGTCTGAGCAAACAGCGGGTTCTCCGCATTGGCCGCCACCATGAATCCCTGCACTCCGATGAATGGGCGGGGTGTGCCGCCGTCAATTGATGGAATCGGTTCGACGACGTAGTTCACGCCCTCGAAGCTGGAAAGGGCCCAAGGTCCGGTGATGGCAAACGGGGCGTTGCCGGCCCCGAAACTCTCCGTCATCACGTCATAGGTGACGTCGATGTTCACGACGCCCAACTCCGAGAGCTCCCCGAAATACCGAGCTGCGGCCAGACCGCCCTCGCTGTCGATTCCCAGATCATCGGGGTTATAGCTCCCATCATCGTTCGTCCCGAAGACGTAGCCGCCCAGGGCGGTGACGATCGGGTAGTTGTGAAATGGGTCGCCGTTGCCGTTCTCCTGCAGAGCGAGCGGCACCTCGACGGTTCCTTCTTCCTGAAGAGTCAGCGCGATCTCCACCAACTCCTCGAATGTTGCGGGGGCTTCTGGGACGAGATCGGTATTGCGAACCAGTGCGATGTTCTCGACGGCATAAGGGAGCCCGTAGTTCTGCCCGCCGTAGTTGAATGCTTGCACCGCCACTTCGGAGTATTGGTCGGCAACCGCGGAGATGTCGAGGGGCGCCACCACTCCCGCCGCCACCAATTCGCCGAGCCAGTCGTGGGCGCCGATGATGATGTCCGGTCCTTCGCCGGCCGGATCCGCCACCACCAGCCGGCTCCGGATGTCACCGAAGCCCAGTTCCTGGACGGCGACGGTGATTCCGTTCTCCGCCCCGAAGGCTTCGGCAAACGGGGTTATCGCCGGCGCACGGGTGTCGTCGGCCCAGATCACCAGATCGGCGTCTGCCCTGACCAGGGGGATGGTGGTGGTCTCACCACCTGCGGTCGTAGTGGTCGCCGCGGTCGTGGTGGTCTCGGGCGCAGCGGTAGTGGTGGTAACAGGTGCCGCGGTGGTCGTGGTCTCGGCCTCGGCTCCGCAGGCTGCCAGCACCATCGCCAGGGCGGCCACCGCCGCCAGCCAGTGCTTACTCCTCACGTATATTCCTCCTGAGTATTGAAGTCCGGCAAGGGCCGAACGGTCGGAGTAAAGCAGCGGCACCGAGGTCCTGCAAATGGTTGCGAAAAACTTGCAGACCGCTTGCGGAACCAGATAGCCTGCCAGCTCATGCGTCCGAGACTGAACGAGGTGGCGGCCCTGGCCGGAGTCAGCGAGGCCACCGTTAGCCGTGTTCTCAACGGTAAACCGGGAGTTGCCGCCGAGACTCGACAAATCGTTCTGGGGGTGCTGGCCGACCTCGGATACCGGGATCAACCCGCCCGCGGCACACCGGGGGGGATCGTGGGAATCATCACTCCGGAGATGGATAATCCCATATTCCCGCTCTTCGCCCAGGCCATCGAGGCTCGGCTGGCTCGCCTCGGGTATCTGGCCGTGGTATGTCCGTCCACGGGTGAAACGGTCGCCGAGCAGGATTACCTCGATCACTTCGTGGCCACACAGGCAGCCGGCGTTGTCGTGATCAACGGCCGCTACTGCCAGGCGGGAATCGGCTATGACCCCTATCTGCAGATGGTGGAGAAACAGATCCCGGTCGTGTTGGTCAACGGCATGGGCCCTGACTGCCCCCTTCCGGCGGTGGCGGTGGACATACGGGCGGCCGCCATGCAGGCGATGCGGCACCTCCAGAGCCTTGGGCACGAGCGGATCGGTTGCCTCACCGGCCCTTCCAAATACGTTACGAGCCAGCTACTCCACGACGGCTACATCGATGCCATGTCGGACAACGGCTCGCCGTTTCGCTGCGTCTCCGAGACCCTTTTCACCTTCGAGGGAGGCCAGGCGGGAGCGGCGGGATTGCTCGACGCCGGTGTGACCGGAGTGGTGGCGGCGTCCGACCTCATGGCGCTTGGTGCCATCGCCGAGGCTCGCTCGCTGCGAAAGATCGTTCCCGATGAGGTGTCGGTGGTCGGCTTCGATGGGACGCCCTTCGCGGCGTTCACCGATCCTCCGCTGACCACCCTCCGTCAACCGGTGGAGAGAATGAGTACCGAGGTGGCGTCACTGCTGCTCAGCCCTCCGAACGGTTCCCCCCCCCGTACCCACACCTTCCTACCGGAGTTGGTGGTGGCCGGGTCTACTGGACCTCGTCGATAAACGGCTCGTCCAACCAATCCGGGAGTCGGGACAACAAGTACTCGCTGACTTCCTTGCAGCGGTCCAGGGTCTCGCATAATTGTTCGCGACCCATCAACACATCGACGAGAGAGACCGACACCGTGCCCACCATCGCCAGCCGGCGCTCGGGTGAATCAGTAACCGATGCGTAGGAGTCGGTTGCAGATACCTCGATCGGCAGGTCCGGACCCCCCATTCCGGCCAGGTCCGTGGCCAGCACCAGCAGATCCGGCGGTTTGCGAAGGGGTGGCACGGACCAGTTGAAGAAGAGGGGCAGGGCGTAGACGTCTTCGGGCTCTTCGAAGCTATCGCCCATGTCCTCGACCCGCTGGCGGAGATCGAGCATCACGCGGGGGTCGACGTCGAGAGCGAGATGAAGGTCGAGGGGTCCTCCGCAGCCGTCTTCGGGATGAAGGTCGACCTCCCAGGACTGGCGAAGCGAGTAGGTCTCGATGAAGTGCCGCTCGT
>CAYUKI010000044.1:0-10947 GCA_964445235.1 uncultured Acidimicrobiia bacterium
GGGCGACGGCCAAGCTGATCCGACACAATGTTCCGGCCTACTATGGGCCACATGCTACTTCACCCTTGTGTTTCCCACCGAGGCACTATCAATGACTGAGACAGACGACGCGGTCTTCGACATCCGGGCTCGGGCGCTCGACGAGATCCGAGCCCAGTACCCGCCGCTGCTCACCTCAGCTCATGTGGCCGAGCTGATGCACTGCACCATCGGTGAGGTCAGAGACCAGGTCCACCGTGGTGCGCTGCCGGCGGTGAGGTGGGGTAACCAGTTCCGGTTCTTCCGCGACGAGGTTCTCGCCGTCCTCCTTGACCGACCCGCTGGACTCAGCAACGACGAAACGGACTGACATGACTGAGGAGTCTCCGGAGATCACCTACGGAGAGTGGTATCCGGATGTGCCGGCGATTATGGACAGCGGTCAACTCGCCGAGCTGTTATCCACGTCGGATCAGGTGATCCGAGCCTGGGCCCGGGAGGGTGTGATCCCTGCCCACCGGCCTACGGGTGGACGCAAGTTCACGTGCATCCGTCACGAGATCTTCACCTGGCTGGTGGAACACCGATACGTTTCGAGCGACGAGAACGAAAGGCCGATCAACAAACGGTGACCGCCCACGGAGCGTGGCCACCCAATATCCGGCATCACGCACATATCTACAGCCGGAGCCGACGCCACAGCTCCCTCGGGATGCTTTCACCGGTCCAGTAGGAGAGACTCCACGAGCAATGCAACCCGCCGCTTGGTGTCCCACAACCCGAGCCCACAGTCGGGGGAACAGATCCGGCGGGCTGATCTCAGGGGGTCAGGTCAGCAGGGTGTTGGCGCCCGGGCATAGAGTGGTGCTGATCGCAGACTGAGCGCGACCCACCGAGAGGCGTGATCTGCTTGGCGTCAATATCGAGCCCCCGTCGGCGCCTCCTCGCTGGGGTCTTGGCCGGGGCGGCCGTGCTCGCGGTGGTGCTCGTGAACCTATTGACGGGACAGGTCCCCGAACCCAGCCCTGCGGGGCAGCCAACTGGAGGGTCGGTTGCCCCACCAACAACGGGACGGTCGGCTGCCCCAGCAGCGTCGCCTACGCCAAGCCCAACGGTCCCCTCCCGGCTGGCCGGCGCGCCCAACAATCGGCCTCTGGCACGTTGTGGTGACGACGTCGTGCCGGAACTGGCGCCTCCCTCGGCTCCGGGGCCGCTGGTGGCCGGGCCGATCAACCTCGAGCTGGTCGGACAGTTGGGTGGTGACGCACAGGCATCCGCCTTTGGAGGAGGCCGGCTGTTCGTAGGAGTCGGGCCAACCGTAGTCGAGCTCCACGCGGACGATCCTTCTCGGCCGCGAGAGCTCGCCACGTCGTCCAACCTGCCGGGCACGGTCACGGCCCTGGCGGCCACTGAGCGCCTGGTCATTGCTGCATTGGGTGACGCCGGGATCGCAGTCCTCGATCCGGCCGACGAACTTGCGACCGTCAGTTCGATTGCACTGCCTGGCTACACCGAGGGATTGAGCTTGGCTGGTTCGCTTGCCCTCGTGGCCAATGGCCCTGCCGGCTTGCGCGTGGTTGATCTGGGCGACCCGCGGCAGCCGCACGAGGTCGGCTTGGCCTTCGACCTCCACCGGATCATGGACGTCGCAGTCGTTGGGGACCACGCCTTCCTCGCAGCCGCGGACGAGGGCCTGCTGGTCGCCGACATCAGCGACCCGACGGCGCCTCGCCCGGTGGCAAGCCTTTTCACCGGCGGGTACGGCTTCAACCTGGACGTGGACGGCGACACCGTCTACCTGGCCGATGGCTGGAGCGGGGTCCGGGTGCTCGATATCACATCGCCGACCGCGCCGAGGCTTATCACCACCATCGCCACCGACGCCTGGGCGATGGACGTCGAAGCGGCCAATGGGATGGTGTACGTCGCCGCGGGCCGGGACGGCCTGCGCGTGATCGACGTGGCCAATCCGCTCCAACCCAAGCCACTCGGCGAGATCCCGCTGCTTGGCAGCCATGCAGTGGGCATCAGCGTTCATCAAGACCTTGCCATCGTTGTTGACTCGACAGCCGGGTTGCGCCTCGTCGACGTCAGCCAGTCGGAGGGCCCGACCGAGCACAGCGTGTACGTTCCGTTCGCGTCCGCCCAGGCCGTCGTGTTGGTGGGCGGCAGCGCTTACGTGGCAGCCGTCGATCAGGGGGTGCGGGTGGTGGACCTTGCCGATCCATCCCGCCCGCGAGAGGTTGGCGCGATCCTGACTGAGGATCCGGTCAATGCCATCACCTCGGTCGGGACCAACGTCTTCTTCGGGGGCAGCGGCATCTTCGGCCTGGACGCCGCCGATGGTGGACTCAAGCCTGAGCAGCCATTAACAGGCGGCCTGGGACGCGGCCTCGCGGTAAGTGGTTCAACTGTCCTGGTCGCCAACGAGTTTGGTCTCCTGCTGTTCGATGGCAGCAGGCCGTCGCCCTGCGAGCTCGCCTTCCTGCCCCTGTCCGGCGATGAGTCTGTGATCATCTCCGAGTCTGTTGCGATCGACGTCACCTCCGAGGGCAGCGTTGCGTGGGTGGCGACCACAGGCGGGCTGGCAGTGGTCGACATCGCCAACCCGCGGCAGCCGCTCCTCCTGAGTAGCGTGGACGCGCGCAGCTTCGGCTTCAAGAGCGTGCTGAACGTCCTGGTGCGTGGCGCCAGCCTTTACGTTCTCGGCTTGCGTGAAGATGGCACACCGGTCGTTGCCGTCATCGACTCCTCGACCGCCGCCGACCCGCAACTCCGCGGGTCGGTCCCCCTTCCTGCCCTACCGCACGTTCTCGCAGGCTTCTTTTCCCACCCGATGGTCTTCGCCGGCGGCCGACTGCTCGTGGCTGATGCGGCAGCGGGCCTTGTTGCTGTTGACGTCAGCGACCCCGACAATCCCGCCGTCGCCGGCAGTCTCCGCCTGCCGGGCCGTGCCGCATCCATCGAGGCTGACGACGAGCTTGCCTACATCGCATCCCGTGACGGCGGTCTGTTCGTGGTGGGCTGGGCCGGGCCGAGCACTACTGCCGCTTCAGAGATCGGCGACACGGGCGTTGTAAAAGCGCCTCATCGCCTCCGCCATCTGCTCCGGCTTGTTCGAGCTGCCCCGGCATGCGTCGTCACGAGCACTCAGGATGCCGGGCCGGGCTCGCTGCGCGGCTGCCTCGACCTGGCGGACAAGAACCTGATCACGTTCGACCCGGCGGTCTTCCCCGCCGATCGCCCAGCCACCATCCACCTGGCGCAAGGTCTCTCGGTGACAGGCGCTGGGTTGACTATCGACGCGACCGGTGCGGGGGTGGTCCTAGACGGTGGTGGCAAGGTTCCCGTGGGCATCATTGTGCGGGGAGCCACGATCATCGGGCTGCAGGTGCTCAACTTTGCCGAGACCGGCGTCATCGTCGCAGGGTCAGGGACCACGCTGTCGCGGATGGTCGTCAGCGCCAACACTGTCATGGGGATCCGTCTCCAAGAAGGGGGGAACCGGATCGTCGGTTGCCTGATCGGGCCGGACGCCTCCGGTACGCGCGGGGCGGGCCGCCAGGACGAAGGGATCTTCGTGTCGGGCAACGGGAATGTGATCGGCGGCAAGGACCCGGCGGATCGGAACGTCATCAGCGGCAACCAGCTCCAGCTCGAGGTCAAGGAGGCGTGGGGCACCATCATCGAAGGGAACTACGTCGGCACCGATATCACTGGCGCCGCCGTGCTACACCCCTTTTCCCCAGGCGCCATGTACCTCCAGTACGGCGCTGGCGGGACCCGCATCGCGGGCAACGTCGTTGTCGGCGTGATCAATGTTGGGATTGACCCGGGCGCAGCCTACAACGCGATCGTCGGCAATCTGATCGGGCTGGATGCGACAGGCACCCGGCCAATCAACGACGGCGAGATCATGGTCAGCCACCCGTACAACCGCATCGGTGGCACGCTGCCGGGTGAAGGCAACACCATCAACGGCCGCATTACGGCCGGGCCCGACGTCCTCGTGCTGGGCAACCAGCTCGGGGTCGACGTCAACGGCAGCCCACTGCCGGGGGCATCCGGCGAGATCCTCATCGAGGGTACGCGGGGCGCCGTTATCGGTGGCCGCGCGCCTGGGGCGGGGAACCTGATCGCCCAGGGACGCATCGCGATCCAGGCCGGGGCCGAGTCGAATCTGGTGCTCGGGAACCGCAGCACAACGGGCCCTGAGGGCGAAAAGGGCGGGGCACTGCTGGTGATCAGCAACGCCGGCCGCAACTTCATCGTGGCCAATGTCATCACCGAGTCGCTCGTGGCCGTGTTCCTCGACGGGGGCACATACGAGAATCGGTTCGTCGGCAACGCACTCGTCGGCGGACGCGTGACCGCGACCGACGAAGGGGCGGGCAATCGTTGGGACGATGGCAGGCGCGGCAACTACTGGTCCGACCATTCAGGCGCTGATGCCAATCGTGACGGCATCCTTGATGTGGCCCGGGTGATTCCGCCCCTAAGCCAGGACCGCTATCCGCTCGGCGATCCGCCCTAACCTTTGGCTCCGGCGCCTACGGGTGTGGGGTGATGCACTCGGACCGCCGAGTTACCAAGGCTTCACGAGTCGGAAGTTGATGAACCCCGGCTCGCGGTTGAGCTTCTCGTAGTCCTCTGGGAACCGTTGAGCCATGTCAGGTACGGGCCGCGGTTCCACCAGCCGCTCGATGAGGAAGCCGGCTCTGGTGAACTCAGCACAGGTGGCGGTCAACGGAAGACGCCAGTAGCGAACGGACCAGCCCCGGCTCCAGGTTTCTTCGATCGCCTCGATGGTGTAGTAGCTGCCACCCATGCGGAGCCAGTCCGCAGTCGGGTGAACTGTAGACACGACCAGGCGAGCACCTGGCCGCAACACCCGATGGAGCTCCCGCAGCGCCGCAATCCGGTCATCGAGGTGATGGATCACCAACGCCAGCAGCGCAGCGTCGAACGACTCGTCCTCAAGCCAGTCGAGCGAATCGGTGAGGTCGTGCACCCGAACCATCGCACCGTCACCCAGACGATTCCGGGCGAGATCGACCATCTTCGGGCTGTGGTCGAACGCCACCACCTCGGCACCGCGGGCAACGAGCTCCTCGGCATATAGGCCCGGTCCGCAACCCGCATCGAGTACACGCTGGCCGGCCACTTCGCCGATGAGTTCGAGCACGGCGGGCCGGTCATACAAGGCGTTATATGCGCTCCCGGCGGCGTGGCGCTCGAAGTCTTCGGCGAACTCATCGAAGGCCGGGTCAGGATCGGAACTGGACACAGACTGATTATCGCGTCTTGGAGAGCGCGACTACTAGCTATGCCTCCGTGTCGCCGAACCGGAGACCCAATCTGCGCTGATTTCGCTCCGATTCGCGAGGGCGACCTATCGGCACCACGGCGCTCTGGGGTGACAGGGGTCGTTTCACTCTCGATGTCGAGCTCGAGCCGTGCCATCGGCAGGTTCATCCGGTGAGTCTGAGCACAGGAGCCCGCTGCTCGATCGGGTGGGCTTGATAGATGATGTCGCGCCACTGCGGGCCTTGCAGTAGGGCCGGGTCGGTGAGGTCGGCGTCGGGTCCGGCGTGGAGGCGAGCCCGGGCGTAGACCTCGACCGCTGCATTCCATTTGTGGGTTTCGGTTCCGGTGGGTCGCGGGCCGAGGACAACAACCAGATCGTCGGGTGGGTCATGCTGGTAGAGGAGGGTGCGGGCGGTGATGCGCCGGTCGAGCTCGTCAACCACATCGCTGTACTGATGGATCAGGTGGGCGTTGTCTTCGAGCCAGGCTTCTCGCACTGCCGGGTACTGGTTGGGAGCGTCGCGTTCTGATTCGAGCATTTGGACCTGGGCTCGGGTTCCGCTGGTTCTCCACCGCTGGGCGACCTCTCGGGCTTCGTCGATGGCGGCTTCGAGAGCGGCGAGCTCGTCGGATGGGTCAGAGGCGAGAGGGCTGGCCCGGAGGGTGCGGGCGAGGTCGTCTCGCCATTCGATCAGCTGCCGGTCGGTGGCAGTGCGGACCTTCACGTCATGGTCGGTGGCGGGTGGTTCGACTCCGGTTCGGGTGAGCTGGCGGACCAAAACCTCGATGCGGCCTTCGACGAGGGGCTGGCTGTAGTGGTGTGTACAGCCGCCTGACGGGCCGGGCATGTCGGCGATCCACAGGTGGGTCTCATCCCGGGCACGGGAGAGGCCGGTGTACCCGTGTTCGGCGCCGACGGCGGCATCGAGGTAGAGATGGGCCTGCTGGTAGGTGTGACCTTGGGCGGTGTGGATAGTCTGCGCGTACCCGTAATCCACACTCGCCTCCAGGTAGCGTCTCGGCAGGGTGATCTCAGCTTGGTCGTGGTCACGGCGGAAGGTGAGGCTGCCGGCGGCCGGGTTGAGGTGGGTGATGGTGCCGGTCTGCCCGTTCCGCAGATCATGGTGGCGGTACCAGTTTTCCCGTACGACGATTCGATCCCCCACCTGGAACACGTCGCCCCACCGGGTTTCGAGTTCGGGTCCGGTGAGAAGACCAGCATCGTGCATGCGGGTGCGGGCAAGCTGATTCAAGAGCTCGACGTCGTGGCGGTGAGCGGCCAGCATCCGCACCCGATCGACACCGGGCACTCGGGTGTCGTTCCACCAGGCGTCGACCATGCCGGCCATCGTGTCGTCCCGGTGGCGGCCGAGGTGGAGACGACCCGCTTCTCGGTAGTCGAAGATTGCCTGGCGGGTCTCACCGTCGCGGAGGTGGTGGAGTGCTTGGCGGTCCACCTCGAGCCGCTGACGTTGGTTCACCTTCGCCAGGTCGGTGACCACCCCGTCTCCGTTGGCGACGATACGGTGGAACAGGCCTCCGGAGTCGATCGAGGGCAACTGATGCGGATCCCCCAACAGGACGAGCTTGCCGTCGCAGCGTTCGATCTCTTCGACGAGCCGGGCGAGGTCTCTGGTGGAGACCATCGACGCCTCATCACAGACGATCACCGTACCTCCTGGGAGCTGTTCGCGTCTGGTGTCGAGGTGGTGTCCGAGCATGGCGATGGTCCCCGTCCACCGGTCGCCGAGATGGTCGGCGAGTTTTCGGGCGGCGGTGGCGGTGGGTGCCACCCCGACCACATGATGACCGGAAGCTTGGACAGCTTCGGCGTAGGCGCCGATCGCATACGTCTTCCCTGACCCTCCCGGACCCACAACCGCCACCAGACGACCCTCCAAACCGGCCAGACGGCGCATCGTTTCCTTCTGCTCCTCAACTAGCCCACGGGCCGTGGCAGCCGCCTCCAGCCCGTTCAGGTCGACGGTGACAGGGCTTTGGGTGTGGACGGCTGTGAGCACACGGTGTTCCCGTTCAAGTTGGAGACGGGTCGTGTAACACGGTTCACCGGGCAGACCCCGGAACCGCACCTCGCCCTTCGGTCTGTTGGCTTCCGGTCGATGGTCGAGGATGGTGGTGAGTTCCTCGGAGGTGAGGGTCACCCCATCAGGCAGAGCGACGGGATCCCTGGTCGTGGTGGGAAGGATGGTGAGGGCGTCTCCGGTGTCGAGAGCGGCAGCCAACACGAGGGTGGTGGCATGGTCGAGCTCGACGCCGGTGGCACCGTCGGGATAGAGGGAGGCGACGTGGGTGAGGAGGTCCCGTTCGGTGAACAGCGCCTGCCGGTCGGTGACCTGCTCGACGATGCGTGCGGCCGCCTCCCCGAGGTCGGCGTCCGAGGGCCGCAGACCCAGCCTTCTGCCGGCGATCACCCGGCCGACCACCTCCACCGGATCCTGGGGCGCCTCACGGGCTTTCTGTTGCCAGTGGGTGAGGACGTCTCCTCCGACTCCGTAATCCTTCATCTCCGCCGTCACCGCTCGGTCTCCGCGGGGATGGGCTTTAGGTTGGCGGGTCTCGAGGGTGAACGCCTGGAGCATCCGCCTATTCGGCTGGCCGCCATGCTGGGCCACATACTTTTCGACCGCTTCGAGGATCTCGGCCCGCCGGGTGGAGAAATGGGCGAGCAGTTCGGGGCTGAACCCCGAAATGTCGGCGATCCCGTTCACCACCGGCCCCCATGACACGCCGAGCCGTCGGGTGAGCTCATCCCGCAGGACCGCCTCGTAGACACATCCTCCGGCCTTGGCGTAGTGGTAGTTCCGGCGGGCGTCCAACGCTCGCCAACCGTCGGCGGTTCGGACCCGGTTGATGACCACCACATGGGTATGAAGCTGAGGGTCATTCGCCCTTGAGGTGTAATGGTCGAAGGCGGCCGCCACCCACCCGTCGGAGTCGACGTTTCTGGTGGTCACGTGCCAACGGCCATCCTCGTCCCGGAACCTGGACCCGATGCGGGCTTGGGCGGCGTTCGCCTCCATGTACCGGACAGCCTCCGACACCGCTTGCAGGTGCGCCTCCCGTACCGTCTCCCGGATGAGGGGGTCTCCGTAGGCGTAGAGGAGGGAGACCGACTTGGGGGCGGAGAAGGTGTGATCGAAACCGGCCACTGTGGAATGACAGGCATGCCCCCTCGTCATCGACATCCCGGCCAACGTCTCATGTCCCATCAGCCGGGCGAAGCTGTCCTTGCTCACCGCAGACACCGGGTCGACCCCCGCCGAGCCGAGGCCGCTGCCCATCCACCGGGCCGGCGACCGATGGGAGGCGTAATAGTCGACCTGACCATCGATACTGCCTATTCGCAGGATCGGGATGTCCTCCCCTACCGAGTGGGTGAGCTGATCGGTGTAATAGCCGACCGAATTGACCGATAGCTTCCCGATCGACAGCATCAGCCGCCATCCTGCGTTAGAGCAACGTGTTGCAACTGCGTACGGTCAAAACAGGCAGAAGACAAGGGCGGGGTGAGGGGCATGCGGGTTCCAGTCAGGTTGTGGACAAGTTCGATACTACGCACGGTAACGCTAGTATAGAGCATTACTAGTCTCTATAGTGGTTTCTACAGTGGCACGGATGGTAAGTAGTGGAGTGGTTGAACAGCAGGGGTCGGTTCCTGGCCCTGCTGTTCGTCATGAGGGGATCCATCTGATCGGCAGCGCCATGGTCACCGCATCCGGTCCCCCCCAACTCAACCAAGCGGCAGCCAGGGCCCTCCTCCGCATCCTGTTGAAAGCAGCCCAAGCCAGCCAACATCGGGCGGTATGCTCATAGCGTCATGCACTTCGCGTTCTACGGGCGGGTCAGCACCGAAGATCAACAGGATCCGAAATCGTCCCGGCAGTGGCAGATCACACGCGCCTGCCAGCTCATCGAGCCTGCGGGTGGCGAGATCGTCGCCGAGTTCTTCGACATCGGGCAATCGCGATCACTGCCATGGGCAAGACGACCCGAAGCTGCTCGTCTGCTACGGCACCTCGCTGATCCAAGTCGCTCCTTCCAAGCCGTGGTTATCGGTGAGCCCCAGAGAGCCTTCTACGGCAACCAGTTCGGTCTCACCTTTCCTGTCTTCGTCCACTACGGCGTCGAACTTTGGGTGCCTGAGGTAGGGGGCGCCATCGACCCCGGCTCCGATGCCCATGAGATCGTCATGAGCCTCTACGGCGGGATGAGCAAAGGCGAACGCAACCGCATCAAGATCCGTGTCCGCACCGCCATGGCCGCCCAAGCCGCCATCGAAGGCCGCTTCCTCGGCGGCCGGCCACCTTACGGCTACCAACTGGCTGCCGGCGAGCCGCATCCCAACCCGACCAAGGCAGGCGCCGGCCAGACGCTCAGACACCTCGAGCCCAACCCCGAAACGACCCCCGTCCTACGACACATCTTCGAAGAGTTCCTCTCCGGCAAAGGGGTGCACGCCATCGCCCGGGACCTCACCGCGGCGGGCATCGCCTTCCCCTCTGCTTCCGACCCCGAGCGCAACTCTCATCGGCTGGCCAACGGGCCCGCCTGGCAGCACACCGCCGTACGGGCCATCCTCGACAACCCGCGGTACACCGGCTTTCAGGTGTGGAACCGCCAACGGCGAGACGAGATCCTGATCGATGTTCACGACGTGGCCCTCGGCCATGAGACCCGCATGCGGTGGAACGATCCCGACGCCTGGATCTGGTCCAGCGAGCCAACCCACCAGGCGCTTGTCACCCGCGAACAGTGGGAGTCCGTCCAAACCCGGCTCGAAGCCAACCGGCGTACGACCACCCGCCGACCCAAGGGCCAACGGCGCTACCTGCTGGCCGGCCGAATCTTCTGCGGCCACTGCGGGCGCCGGATGGAAGGCGCATGGAACCATGACCGCCCCCAACTACCGGTGCCAGATCCACCGCTACGACGCCGTGGACCGGGGTGACCACCCAAGCACCATCTACGTTAAGGAAGACGCCCTTCTGTCAGGTCTTGACGGGTGGCTCGCCGAACTCTTCGACCCAACCCATCTCGACGACACCTGCCAGACCCTCGCCAATGCCTCCATACCCGACCCGGACGAGGAAAACCAAAGGGAAGAGATCCGGCAGCGGATCGCCAAACTCGACACCGAGCTCGACAGATACCGCACCATCGTCCGCAACGAACCCGACGGTGCAGCGACGGTCGGCCGGTGGATCGCCGAAACCACCCGAGAACGCCGCCGTCTCGAGACCCTCCTCCGCGGCCAGCCCACCACCCGGCTCACCAAAGAAGACATCAAGGCGCTCGTGGCATCGCTTCGCGACATCACCGCCACCCTCACCGAAGCCGACCCCGCCGACAAGGCCGCCGTCTACGCCGAGATGGGAATCACCGTCACCTACCAGCAAGACGGCCGGGTCCTCGTCGAATCCCGGCCCGGTGTAGTTAACGATGGTGTCGGAGGGGCGACACAAACCCTAAGTACACGCGATCCCTGGGAGGCGTGGCTCATCGCAGCGTGATTCCGGGGCCTTTGCTCCCCCGTCGCTACGTCGCCCTCGAGCAGTCCTTCGCTGGTTGAGGGCGCGCCGGGCACTGGGTGTCCATGCCGCGCGGCGGCGACCGCTCGCACGACGCAACGCCGAAAGGTGG
>CAYUKI010000045.1:0-10920 GCA_964445235.1 uncultured Acidimicrobiia bacterium
TCTTCGCCAGATGACCAACATTGCGGAAGGTGATGGCGGTCACCAAGGCCCCCAGGGTCACTCTTTCGGTGCAAGCGGCGAGGTAGCCGAGGGTGGTGTAACTCTCCAACAGGTCCGCCCACTCCGGCCCCACCTGAGGTATCTGGATCAAGTGGTCCATCAGCCACAAGCTGTCGAACCCCACGTCTTCGGCAATCCCCGCCAGTCGTACCAACTCCGTGCGAGTTGACTCCCGACCCCAGCCGAAAGTGGAAACCGACAGACCGAAACGCAGTCCTATTGGCCTGCTCTGCTGTCGCGTCAGCGCCGCGGCCGCCTGGCGAAACGGAGCGGCGGCGAGAGCCACTGTCGCCGGGGCCAGCACACCCTCCCACCCCTCCTCCGCCAGCCGCGGCCGGATCTGGCCGAATCTCTTGATCTGTCCGTTCAGCACCCTTTCGGGTATCGGTCGTCTTCGCTCCCGATTGCGGGCTCGACACACGTCGCCGGGAGTGTCAAAGGCCACCACAAAGGCAGGCAGGCCGGCGCTGGCGGCCGCTTCCCGGTATCCCCGCCGCCGCTCGTCGTCGAGACCGACCGTGTCGATGACGGTCGTAAGTCGGCGGTGCAACCGGCGCTTGACGATCAATTCCAACAGCTCGAAGGCGTCCGAAGAGGCCAGTTGGTCTCGCTCGTCCTCACCGACGATGGCCCGGAGTCGGTCGGAGGAAACCACCTGTTCTGGTCGGAAGTGCTGCAAAGCCCAGGTGGACTTGCCCGACCCGCTCGGACCGACCAGCACGACCAAGCACGGATCGGGAAATTCGATCGAATCGGCCACGTCGGATCGTACGCCGGCGAGGGGGGGACCGAAAGGGCGGCATCCGCCAGACCTCAACTCGGAGAGCAGTAACCAACCGCAACCGCCCAGGTTGACGAGGTTGGGCGTCTCCGTTCAAGATGCGTTCGTGTTCTCAGCCGGATTACCCGAACCTTTGGGGGCGACGGTTTCCGACGCCGGGGTTAACTTCGCCGTGTTTTCCTCCGTCGCTGAGAGTGTGGAGTTGTGCATCCTCGACCGCCGGCACCGCGAGAAGCGGTTCCGGCTGATTCGAAGCGGCGACGTGCACCATGGTTTCCTAGCCGGCGCAGGGCCAGGACTACGTTACGGGTTCCGGGTGAGCGGGCCGTGGAACCCCAACGATGGTCTGCGTTGCAACCCCGCCAAGCTGCTGCTCGATCCCTATGCCCGCGCCATCGCCGGCGAGGTCCGCTGGGGTTCAGCCGTCTATTCCCATGATCGAACTCACCCCCTGCGACGAAACGAAGAGGACTCCGCCAACAGCATGCCGTGGTCGGTGGTCGACGAGGGTCGGTTCGGCTGGGGGGCCGACCGACACCCTGCCATTCCGTGGGCAGACACCGTCATCTACGAGACTCACACCAAGGGAGCCACCGCCCGCCACCCGGATGTCCCCCCCCCTCTTCGCGGCACCTATGCTGGTCTGGCGCACCCCGCCCTTATCGATCATTTCCGGCGAATGGGCGTGACGGCCGTGGAGTTGATGCCGGTCCAATTCTTCGCGGACGATCATTTCCTCGCCACCCGCAGCCTCCGTCAGTACTGGGGTTACCAAACGATCGGCTTTTTCTCCCCCCACCCCCTCTACGCCGCCTCCACGTCTCCGGTCGACGAGTTCAAGGCGATGGTGGCCGCCTTTCACCGGGCCGGTCTGGAGGTGATCCTCGACGTCGTCTACAACCACACCGCCGAGGGTAACCACGAGGGTCCAACCCTCTGTTTCCGAGGGCTCGACAACGCGGCCTATTACCGCCTCGATCCGCAAGACCGGTCTCGCTACCGCGATTTCACTGGCACCGGCAGCACCCTCGCCATCGCCCACCCCCAGGTCCGGCGTCTGGTCCTGGACAGTCTTCGCTACTGGGTCGAGGAAATGCATGTGGACGGTTTTAGGTTCGACCTGGTCGTCTCTCTCGGCCGTGACGAGGACGCCTACTCGCCCGCCGCCACGTTCTTTCAGGCCGTGGCCGCCGACCCGGTGGTGTCGGCAGTAAAGCTGATCGCCGAGCCGTGGGACCTCGGACCGTCGGGCTACCAAGTGGGTGGCGTCCCTCCGGGTTGGTCGGAGTGGAACGGACGATATCGGGACGAGATGCGAGACTTCTGGCGAGGGGGGGGGAGAGACCTCGATCTGGCCCGCCGGCTATCGGGAAGCCCCGACATATACCCGCCCGACAGAGGCACCACCGCTTCGATCAACTTCATCACCTCCCACGACGGATTCACCCTGACCGATCTGGTCTCCTACGACATCAAACACAACGATGGCAACGGCGAGAGCAATCACGACGGGGACGACCACAACCGGTCCTGGAACTCGGGTGTCGAAGGGCCTACCACCGACACAGCTACCCGCGCAAGAAGGGACCGCAGACTGAGGGCGATGCTGACGACGTTGTTCTGTTCACGCGGCGTGCCGATGGTGCTCGGCGGAGACGAACTCGGGCGTAGTCAGTCCGGCAACAACAACGCCTACTGCCAGGACAACCACCTGTCCTGGTACGACTGGAGCGATCCGACCCTGGTCGATCTGTTCTCGACCCTGGCCGAGCTGCGGCGCCGCCAGCCGGCCCTCCGGGCGGCGGACCATTCGCCCGTGGAGGCGAAAACCGTTGGTCCGTTGGTGATGGTCGAGCTCGCCGACGAGAGCCATCCGTTGCTGGTGGTGGCGAACTCGACCGAGGCAGCGGCGCCCCACCATCTGCCCCCCGCCCGATGGCAGCGGCTCTTCTCGAGCTTTCCGGGCGGGCCTGAGGCGGAGATCGGCCCCTGGTCGGTTTCATTGTTCGGACGCCCCGAATGACCTGTTTCTGATCTGTGTCGATTGGCAGGGCCGGCCGGCGTTCGCCCACGGTTGATCTGTGGGCCCTGGGTAGTACTGGGTACCACCCAGAACCCTGGGTTCGCGGCTCTAGGTGGGATCTTGGATGATCTCGCCTTTGGCGATGGCGACCACCCCGCTTGGGGAGACGGTGAAGCGGTCCAGGTCCCGTTCCTGGTCGACTCCGATGCGGGCGCCGTTGGGAACCACCACGTTCTTGTCGATGACGGCGTTGCGGATGACCGCCCCGGTCCCGACCCGGACGTCGTCGAGGAGGATCGCCCGTTCGACCACCGACCCGTTGGCAACCCGCACCCCGGGGGACAGCACCGAGTTGCGAACGTAGGCGCCCGACAGGATCACGCCGTTGGAGAGGATCGCGTCGGCCACGTCCCCCCCCCCATGTTCTGCAACCGCCACGATCTTGGCGGGTGGCAGGTTGCGATGGTGGGTGTAGATCGGCCACTCCCGGTTGTACAGGTTGAAGAAAGGCTCAGTGGCCACCAGGTCCATGTGCGCTTCGAAGTAGGAGTCGAGGTTTCCGACGTCCCGCCAATAACCACGATCCCGCTCGGTAGTACCAGGTACCTCGTTGAGCGAGAAGTCGTAGACGTGGGCGTCACCGCCGGCCACCATCTTGGGGATGATGTTCCCTCCGAGGTCGTGCCGCGACTCGGGATCGGCCTCATCGGCGGTGATCACGTCGATGAGAGCCTCGGCCGTGAACACGTAGTTGCCCATCGATACCAGGGCGTTGTCGGGATCGTCGGGAACGGGTCGCGGATCCGCCGGCTTCTCCCGAAAGCGCTCGATCTTGGTGGTCGGACCACGTTCGATCACTCCGAACTGGTGGGCCGCGCTCAGCGGCATGCGGATGCCGGCCACCGTCACGCCCACCTTGGCGTCGAGATGCATCTCGAACATCTGGGCTGGATCCATGCGGTAGACGTGATCGGCCCCGAAAACGATGATGTAGTCGGGGTTTTCGTCTTCGACGATGTTGAGGTTCTGATAGAGGGCATCCGCCGATCCCACGAACCAGCGAAGCCCGGCCCGCATCTGGGCCGGCACCGAGGTCACGTAGTTGCCGAGCAACGTAGACATTCGCCACGTTTTGCTCAGGTGCACGTTCAGCGAATGGCTCTTGTATTGCGTCAGCACGATGATGCGGAGAAAGCCGGCGTTGGTGAGGTTGGACAGGGCGAAGTCAATGAGCCGGTAGTGGCCGCCAAAGGGCACGGCCGGTTTGGCCCGATCCCGGGTCAATGGCATCAACCGCTTACCTTCGCCCCCCGCCAGAACCACGCAAAGAACGCGGGGTCGACCGTTCCTCACCGGATGTCTCCTTCGGGTATCGCTGCCGGCGCCAGGAACACTACGCCCAGCGGCGGAACGGTCAACACCAACGACTGCGCGTAACCGTGGCTCGGGGCCGCCTCCGGCTGGTCCATCACCAGCGCCCGCACCCCGCTGCCGCCAAAGACCGCCGAGTCGCTGTTGGCCAGCTCGATCCAGCGGTCCCCGACCGGGACACCGAGGCGGTACTCCTTCCAGGTCAACGCGGTGAAATTGGCGACCACCAGCACCGGGCGGGCCTCACCCGCCCTGCGCAGGAAGGCGTACGTGCTGTGGGAGGCGTCGTCCGCCTCCACCCACGCAAACCCGTCGGGTCGGTCGTCGTAAGCATGAAGGGCCTGTTCCTCCCCTAGGAGGTGGTTGAGCCGGGTCACCCAGCGGAGCATCCCGGCATGGAGCGGATACTGGAGAAGACCAAACGGCACCTCGGCGTCGTGGTTCCATTCGGTGGTCTGGCCGATCTCTCCCCCCATGAAGATGAGCTTCTTGCCCGGTTGGCCCCACTGAAAGCCGAACAGGGCCCGCAGGGCTGCGAACCGCTTCCACTCATCGCCCTGCTGCCTGCTCAACAGCGAGCCCTTGCCGTGGACCACCTCGTCGTGAGATAGCGACAGCACGAACCTCTCGCTCCAGGCGTACATCGACCGAAAAGTCAAGCTCCGATGGTTGTCGATGTGCGACCTGAACAGGGGGTCGAGCCGGAGATAGCGCAGGGTGTCGTTCATCCAGCCCATGTCCCATTTGTAGGAGAAACCCAGCCCTCCCTCCGATGAGGCCGCCGTCACCTTCGGCCAGGAGGTCGATTCCTCGGCCACGACCATGGCGTCGGGAAACCGGCGGGTGATGGAGCCGTTCAGCTCCCTGAGGAACTCAACCGCTCCCAGGTTCTCGCGGCCCCCGTAGCGGTTGGGGATCCACTCCCCCTCCTTCCGCGAGTAGTCGAGGTAGAGCATCGACGCCACTGCATCCACCCGCAGCCCATCGGCATGAAACCGGTCGACCCAAAAGTGGGCCGAAGAACGAAGGAAGCTTCGCACCGGCTTTCGGTCGTAGTTGAAGATCAGCGAGTTCCAGTCGGGGTGGTAACCCAACCGGGGGTCGGCGTGTTCGTAAAGATGGGTTCCATCGAAGAAGGCCAGACCGTGCTCGTCGGAAGGGAAGTGGGAGGGCACCCAGTCGAGTAGCACTCCGATGTTCATCCGGTGCAGGTAGTCGATGAGATACATGAGGTCTTCGGGAGGCCCGTAACGGGAGGTGGCGGCGAAATAACCGGTGACCTGGTAGCCCCACGATGCGTAGTACGGGTGCTCCATCACCGGCATGAGCTCGACGTGGGTGAAACCCGCCCGGGCAACGTATTCGGCCAGCTCGGCGGCGATCGACCGATAGCCAACCTGGCCATGGTGACGCCACGATCCGAGGTGGAGCTCGTATATCGAGATCCGTGCTCCCGGTTGATGGCGGGCGCCTCGCCCGGCCATCCACTCCGAATCCATCCACTCGTAGTCAGGCGACCACACGATCGAGGCGGTGGCCGGCGAAGTCTCGGCATGGACGGCTAAGGGATCGGCCTTGTCGACGACATAGCCACGCAGCTGGGAGACGAGGTGGTACTTGTACCTTTGGCCGTCCCCGAGACCCGGAACGAAACCCTCCCACACCCCCGAGCTGCTGCCTTTCATCGGGTTAGCCAAGCCATCCCAGCCGTTGAAGTCCCCGACGACGCCTACGGAGGCGGCGTTGGGAGCCCAGACCCGAAACACGGTGCCGTCCGGACCCACGTGGGAACCCAAGACCTCGTACAGCGAGTCGTGGCGGCCTTCGGCCATTAGCCAACGATCATCCTCGGTGAAGGCGCGCCCCGGCTTCATTTGAGGGCCAAGGAGGAGGCGATCATCGAATAGACCAAGTTGGCAAGGCGTTGGGCCCCGGCCGTTGTGAAGTGGGCGCCATCGTCGGCGCGCATCAGCCGCAGAGTCCCCTCATCGTCGATGAGGTAGTCGGCATAGGAACCGGAGGCGTCGGCGAACAGGTCGAAGATATCGACGAACAGTACGTCGTCATGGAGTTGAGACTCGGCGGCGTAGATCTCATTGAGCAGTCTGACGTGCTCGGTAAACGTGTCGTTACGCATGATGGGCAGGCCAACCCAGAGGATATGGCGGCCATCACCCTCAAGGGCGCCCATCGCCTCCGCCACCCGCGGTCGGTACCAGGCCAGCCACTCGGGCGTCCATTTCACGAGGATCTTCCCGCCGACGTCGACGCTCTGACCGTCGTTCCCACCGAACATCGCCACGATCACCTCGGGGTCGAGATGGAGAATGGTGTTCTCGATGTGCTCTGGCCAGTCGAAGAAGTCCGGGCGGGTGAGACCAGAGACCAGTTTGAAGTCAAGGGTTGCCTCCAGGACTCCACTCTCCGCCGCCAGATTGGCCAGCACCTCCCCGGGGGCCTGGATGAGGGAATCCCCGATAATCCACAGGCGCACCGGGTCATCAAGGGTCGGGGTCCTCGGCACCGAAGTGGTCGTCGGTGCAAGCTCAGGAACCTTGGTGGTGGTGGGGGGGGGCGGATCGGAGGTGGGAGCGGGCAGAGGAGGGTTTCGGCCGAGAGCGACATCGAGGCCGGTGCGGGGGCGGTCGAGGAACAACCACTGGCTGGCGGTCTCTACGGCCTCTGCCACTACCAGCGCCGCAGGGCGGTACCAGGTGTCGATCGGGAGCGCCCGGGCGGTCCCGGCCAGGGAGGCGGCGTTGAGGAACCCGGCCAGCATGAGCGCCGCCACCATGGTGACGAGCACATGAGCGGCGGAACGCTGACCGTTCTCCATCAGAACTGGAAGTAGATAAAGGCCGATATGTCGGGTGCCCCCAAACTGTCGACGACCAGCAGGGCGAGAGCCAGCAGGCCTCCCTGCCAGACGGGGCTCAACGTCGAGAAGCGTTTGCGCACTCCTTCGCCGAGGTCGGCCGGCAGGTATTGAACGCCGATGCCGGCGGCGATGGCGGCCAGCACCGCGGGACCAACGGCAGGGGCCGGACCCCAGTCGGTGAGACGTCCCAGCATCTCGCCCACCGTGGCGAGATCGGGGGCGCGGAAGAAAAGCCATGCGAACGTCACCAGGTGAAACGTCCGCACCCGGCGCCACCATATGGGCGACGTCGCTTCGCCCCGCCATCGCTCCCAAGCCAACCAAACTCCATGCAGCCCCCCCCACAGCACGAACTTCCAAGCTGCCCCATGCCAGAGACCGCCAAGCAGCATCGTCAACATCACGTTGCGATAAGTGGCGGCTTTCCCCCCCCGGTTGCCTCCCAACGGGATGTAGAGATAGTCACGCAGGAAGCGGGACAGCGTCATGTGCCACCGCCTCCAGAAGTCTTGGATGGAGGTGGCGGCGTAGGGACGGTTGAAGTTGTCGGGGAAGCGGAACCCGAGCAGTCCGGCCACCCCGATAGCGATGTCGGTGTAGGCCGAGAAATCGCAAAAGATCTGCACCGAGTAGGCATAGATACCCACCAGCACCTCAAAGGCCGAATGAGAGGCTGGTGCCGAGAAGACCGGTTCGACGATCGAAGTCGCCAGCAGGTCGGCGATGACGATCTTCTTCGCCAGACCCGAGATGATCAGACCACTCGACTTGGTGAAGTCGATGCGACGGGGGTCGGCCGGCTTTCGGAACTGAGGCAGCAACTCGGATCCCCGCACAATCGGCCCAGCCACCAGATGCGGGAAGAAGGCCAGATACACGGCAAAATCGAGCCAGGGGGCCGGTGGCAGCGAGCCCCGATAGACGTCGATGACATAGGAGAGCGCCTGGAAGGTGATGAAGGAAATGCCTATCGGTAACACCAACCGGAGCAGCGGCAGAGGGTTGCTGAAGCCGAGGCTGGTGGCCAGATTGGCGACCGAACTGGCGAAGAACCCGTAGTACTTGAAGAGGCCCAGGGTGCCAAGGTCGGCGGCCACCACCACGGCAAGCAACTGGCGCCGGCGGGGCGGTCCCGCTTTGGCAATGGCGAGGGCCAACGACTGGTTGACGAGACTCAACCCGGCAAGAAGTGGTACGAACCTCCAATCCCAGGCGCCGTAGAAGAAGTAGCTGGCCGCCAGCATGAACCATCGCCATCGGCGGGGATGAGGCATGGTCAGCCAGCTGCCGAGGAACACCACCACCAAGAAGACCGCAAAGCGGACCGTAGGGAAGAGCACCGGGCGGGCATCGTAGGGACTCGACCCGGATTCCATCTAGTGCTCTGCACTAGTCGCCGGTGCGCACGGGCGCAGCCTTCGGATGGCCGTCAGGACGACTGGTGGCGACCGGCTGCGGCGTCGGACAGGAGCTGGCCGCGGCCGACCATTAGGGCGGTCAGCTGTGCGGCGACGAGAGCTCCGCCTGCCATCACCACCGCCACGAGCGCCCACCAGAGCCGGCCCTCCAGCGCGGATTCCAGGTCGCCCAGCACCCGATCGGCGCGGGCCGCGGTTTCCCGATAGGCGGCGACCAATCGGGAGACCTCTCCCAGGCGGATAGCCAGGTTGCCGACCTCGCGGGAGATTCCCAGAGATTGAGTGGCAAAGGCCACCAGGTCTTCGCTGGCCTTGGCGAGAACTGGGCGCTGGATTCTGAGCTGGTCGGGGATGACCGCCAAGCTCCTCTCCACTTCGGCAAGCGCCTGGTCGAGGGGTTGGTCGGGGTCATAGTCGACGCCGAAGGAGGCCAACGTCCGCATGGTCTGATCGATCACCGCGGCGGTGTCGACGAGCCCCGGCATGGTGGCCTCGATCGCTTCGACCGAGGCGGGTATCTCGTTGCCGACCATGTCCGCCAGGTCCGCCATGACGGCGGCCAACTCCACGATGGAGGTGGAGGCGCCACCCACAGTGACCTCGACGGTCGCCAGGCCCTCCTCGGCGATGCTGAACGCAGAGTCGATGGCCGCGGTGGTCAACGCGACGCTTTCCACCGCTTCTTTGGTGACCTCGATGCTACGAGTGGCAGCCTGCCAACCCAACGAGACGAGAATGAGGCCTCCGACGGTGACGGCGATCGAAAGCAAGAGGCCCACCACACCGATGCGTACCAGCAGGCGGCCCCGCGCCGAATCGGACATCACTCCATTTTGGACCATCGGCCCTGACGGACTCGGCCAATCCACGAAAGGAACCGGAGAAAGGGCCGGGGAACAAGACCCCTTCCTACGGCAACGCCGATTCGGTAAGGTCCGCTCATGCCCACGTCCTACTTCGCACCCCCCTTCTTCAAATTCCTGACCGAGTTGACCGCCAATAACGATCGGACTTGGTTCAACTCCAACAAGACCCGCTACATCCACGATGTGCAGGAGCCGGCTCTTCAGTTCATCTCCGACTTCGCTCCACGACTGAAGAAGATCTCACCGCACTACGTCGCCGATCCCCGCCCGATGGGGGGATCGATGTTCCGCATCTATCGCGACACCCGATTCTCGAAGGACAAGACCCCGTACAAGGAATACGTCGGGATTGCCTTTCGCCAGCCGGGCACCGATGTCCATGCCCCCGGGTTGTATCTGCACCTCCAACCGGGCGCCTGTTACGCCGGGGTCGGGGTGTGGCGCCCGGAGTCGCCGGTGGCGAATCGGATCCGGCAAGCCATCGCCGACCAACCAGCGGCGTGGAAGAGCGCCACTCGCGGGAAGGGCTTCCTGAGCTCTTGGACGATCGAGGGCGAGACGTTGTCACGACCGCCGAAGGGGTTCGATCCCGACCATCCCTTCATTGACGACATCAAGAAAAAGGACTTCACGGCCGGAGCCAAGCTGACTCAAAAGCAGGTGGCCGCTCCCAGGTTCCTTGACGACTACGCCAAGCTGCTCACCGCCGCCAAGCCGTTCCAGGCCTTCCTCGCCAAGGCGGTGGGAGTGCATTTCTGACCGACATTGCCCCTGAGAGGCTGACAGCCCTGTCTGGGTCGGTTGCGTCATCTACCCGATAAACTCGGTGCACACGCGCCCGAGGAGAGCCTGGTGACAACCGATCCTGTACTCGAACTAGTGGAGCTTGGCATGCCGTGGGTCGGGCTCGATCCGTTCATCATGACCGTCCACCACCTCGATGCCTATCCCGAAGGCAACGACGACCAGGGCCCGGCGGCGTCGCTCCAAGCGCGACAGCTCGGTGCGGACTTCTCGTACCGCAACGGCTGGAGCATGTACCACGGGATTCGCGTTCCCGGCTTTCCCCAACACCCTCATCGCGGGTTCGAGACCGTCACGGTGGTGCGGCGAGGCTACGTCGACCACTCAGATTCACTCGGCGCCACCGCCCGCTACGGCCACGGCGACGTCCAGTGGCTGACCGCCGGATCGGGAATCCAGCACGCCGAGATGTTCCCCCTCGTCAACCGCGACCAGCCCAACCCGCTCGAGCTGTTCCAGATCTGGCTCAACCTGCCGCCCCAGTCCAAGATGGTTCCCGCCCATTTCTCGATGCTGTGGGGGGAGGACATTCCCACCGTCCGCCCCGCCCCGGGGGTCGCCGTCGAAGTGATCGCGGGTTCGCTCGCCGGCCATCGAGCCCCGGCCCCACCTCCGGACTCCTGGGCGTCGCAGCCAAGCTCGGACGTTGGCATTTGGCTGATCACGTTCGACCCGGGCGCCGCCTGGGTTCTACCGGCGGGTCCTCCCGGTGTCGATCG
>CAYUKI010000046.1:0-9679 GCA_964445235.1 uncultured Acidimicrobiia bacterium
ATCCGCATCGGCCGCGACATCGCCGCCCACCTCAACTGGAAGAAACAGGGGCCCGGACCCACCATGTCCCCCGACGAGCCGCTCCACGATCCCGAGGACCTCTTGGGCATCATTCCCCGCGACCTGCGAGTCCCCTTCGACATGCGGGAGGTGCTGGCCCGGATCGTCGACGGGAGTCGTTTCGAGGAGTACAAGCAACTCTACGGAACCTCGATGGTGACCGGATGGTGTTCGATCTACGGCTTCCCGGTCGGAGTCATCGCCAATCAGCAGGGAGTGATCTTCTCCGAAGAGGCGCATAAGGCCACCGAGTTCATCCAACTCTGCAACCGGTACGACACTCCGCTCCTGTTCATCCACAACACCACCGGCTACATGGTCGGAAGGGAATACGAGCAGCGGGGGATCATCAAGGACGGGGCGAAGATGATCAACGCCGTCGCCAACTCGACCGTTCCCCATCTCTCGTTGATGGCCGGAGTGTCCTACGGAGCCGGCAACTACGGGATGTCGGGGCGTTCCTACAACCCTCGTTTCGTATTCGGATGGCCGAACCACAAGGTGGCGGTGATGGGCCCCAAGCAGCTCGCCGGGGTGATGTCGATCATCAGCCGGGCTCAGGCGGATGCCCAGGGTGTTACTTACGACGAGGAGGCCGACGCCTCCATGCGCGCCATGATCGAACAGCAAGTCGAAGAGGCCGAAACTGCCTACTTCTCCACTTCCCGGGTCCGCGACGACGCGTTGATCGATCCTCGAGACACGAGGACCGTGCTGGGCATCGCCCTTTCCGCCGTTCACTCCGGACCCGTGCAAGGAACGGACCGCTTCGGCGTGTTCCGCATGTGATCGGCCTGAGAGCGTGCAAGCTCCCCGGGTAAGGATGAATCTGATCACTACCCTCCCGAAACGATGATCCAAAAGCTGCTGGTGGCCAACCGCGGGGAGGTCGCCCGCCGCATCTTCCGCACGTGCCAGGAGATGGGCATCGCCACCGTGGCCGTCTTCTCCGAACCCGACGAGGGAGCTCTCTTCGTGGCCGAGGCCGACGAGGCCATCGCCCTCGGTGGTGAAAGCCCGGCCGATTCCTACCTCCGCATCGACGCCATCATCGACGCAGCCCGCCGCAGCGGAGCCGATGCCGTCCATCCCGGCTACGGGTTCCTCGCCGAGAACGCCACGTTCGCAGGAGCGGTCCTCGAGGCCGGCCTCATCTGGGTTGGCCCCCCCCCGGCCGTCATCGCCGCCATGGGTTCCAAGCTCGAGTCCAAACGCCTGGCGGTGGCCGCCGGGGTCCCCACGCTCGACACCGTCGAGCTCACCGGTCTGGAGAGCCCGGCCATCCGCGCCGCCGGCGATCGCCTCGGATACCCGGTGCTGGTGAAGGCCTCGGCCGGCGGGGGGGGGAAAGGGATGCGGGTTGTCGCCAACGCCGAAGCTCTCGTCGAGGCGGTGGCCTCGGCCGAACGAGAGGCGTTGTCGGCGTTCGGAGATGGGACCGTGTTCCTCGAGCCGTACCTGACCGGCCCCCGCCACGTCGAGGTGCAGGTGTTCGGAGACCAGCACGGCCACCTCGTCTCGTTGTTGGAACGGGATTGCTCGATCCAGCGCCGCCATCAGAAGATCATCGAGGAATCCCCATCTCCAGGCGTTGACGATCGTCTCCGCCAGAGCCTTGGCGAAGCGGCCGTGGCCATCGGTCGCGCCGTCGGCTACGTCGGAGCTGGCACGGTTGAGTTCCTCCTCGCCGGCCAATCTTTCTTCTTCCTGGAGATGAACACCCGCCTCCAGGTGGAGCACCCCGTGACGGAGGAGACCACCGGTCTCGACCTGGTACGCCTCCAGCTGCAGGTGGCGTCGGGGTCACCGCTTCCCGACGAGGCGCTATCACCCCGCCAGGTCGGGCACGCCATCGAGGCCCGTCTCTACGCCGAGGATCCCGTGCACGAGTTCCTACCCGTGACCGGGACCATCGATCGCTTCGAGTTCCCCGATCGAACCGGCCTCCGGGTCGACTCGGGTGTCACCAGCGGTGACTCGGTGTCGGTGTTCTACGACCCGATGCTGGCCAAGGTGATCGCCTGGGCGGAGACCCGTGATGAGGCTGCCGCCCTCCTCGCCCACAGCCTCCAGCGAGCCGAGCTGCACGGACCGACCACCAACCGCGAACTACTGGTCAGGATCCTCCGCCACCCCGAGTTCGTCGCCGGCGCCACCGACACCCACTTCCTAGAACGACACAACCCGGCCACCCTCGGAGCTCCGCTCCCCGACCAAGCCGGCGAGCAGCTAGCGGCGCTGGCGGCGGCGCTGGCCGCCCAGAGCGAGCGCCGGGCGAGTGCAGTGCTTCAGAAGAGCATCCCGAGCGGGTGGCGGAACAGCCCCTCCCAGCCCCAACGGTTCGTCTATCAGGGTTACCACGGACAACACTCGATCGCGTACCGGTTCGACCGGGCCGGACTCACGGTGGTGCTGCCCGGCGCCGAACCGAGGCCGGCCCGGATCCATCAGGTCACCCCCGTTCGGATTGGCCTGGAGCTGGACGGTCACCTGCGCTGGTATCGCATCAACCGGGTGGAGGATGTCATTCACGTTGACGGTCCTACCGGCTATTCGCGTTTGAAAGAACTTCCTCGTTTCCCCCCCCCAACTGTCGACGACGATCCGGGCTCCCTCCATGCCCCGATGCCTGGCACGGTGGTGCGAGTCCTGGTCGAAGTCGGTAACGAAGTGCTCGAGGGGCAGGCGATGGTGGTGCTGGAAGCCATGAAGATGGAACACACGCTGCGGGCGCCTCACGATGGCATCGTCAAGGACGTCAGGGCCGAAGCAGGCCAGCAGGTCGAAGCCGACCGCATCTTGGTGGTGTTGGAGCCGCGATGAGGGTCGGCTTGATCGGACTCGGGATCATGGGGAGCGGGATGGGCGCCAACCTGCTCGCCAAGGGCCAACACCTGACCGTCTGGAACCGCACAGCCAGCAGGACCGCAGCGCTCGCCTCCCGGGGGGCGGAAGTGGCCGATTCGATCGCCGCCCTCACCCGAGCGTCGGACGTCGTACTCGTTTGCGTCTCGGACACCCCCGACGTCGAGGCTGTGATGCGCAGCGGGGTCATCGAGGCACTCGGCACCGGCAAGGTGGTGGTGGACCATTCCACCATCAGCCCATCGGCCACGGTCGCCCTCGCCGCGGAGGTAGCCGCCACCGGAGCGGCCTTCTTGGACGCCCCGGTGTCGGGTGGGGCGGAAGGAGCGGCCCGGGGCACACTTTCGATCATGGTCGGAGGCGACCCGAGGGTGCTCGAGCAGGTGCGTCCAGTCCTCTCCGCCTACGGCACCACCATCACCCACCTCGGGAACGCTGGCTCGGGCCAATTCGCCAAGCTGGTCAACCAAGTGCTGGTGGTCGTCAACCAGATGGCGGTCAGCGAGGCCTTGCTTTTCGCCTCGGTCGCCGGTCTCGACCTCGCCACCGTCATCGAAGCCGTCAAGGGGGGAGCCGGCGGCTCCTGGATGCTCGCCAACCGCGGGCCGCAGATGGCCGCAGGCGACTGGCGGCCCGGCTTCACCATCGACCTCCAGCAGAAAGACCTGCGGCTGGTGCTCGAGGAAGCAGACCGCCTCGGCCTTCCGCTGCCTGCCACCTCGCTCGTGTTCCAGCTGTACCGAGGACTCCAGGCCCAAGGGTTGGGCGGGGAAGGCAACCACGCCCTGGTCAAGGCGCTCGAACGGCTGGCGGGGAGGACCCTTGGTTAGCGACCTTGCCTCGGTGGTCGACGACCTCGACGCCGAACAGCAAGGCCTCGATTCCCTGGTAGCGCCTCTGGACGAGCGGGGCTGGCTCGAACCAACCCCTGCCGAGGGCTGGAATATCAAAGACCAGATCGCCCATCTGGCTTTCTTCGACGAGAAGGCCCGGCTGGCGGTCGCCGATCCTGCCGGGTTCATGGCCGATCTGGCCGAGACCCTCCCCACCATCGGGGACCATCTCGCCGCCGGTCGCGCCATGAGCGGCGAGGAGGTGCTCGAGCTGTGGCGGCGGGCCTGCCGTACCGAGCTGACAGCGTTTCGATCCGTCGACGCAGATTCCCGGGTGCCCTGGTATGGCCCGCCCATGCGAGCCACCTCTTTCGTGGCTGCACGGCTGATGGAAACCTGGGCGCACGGCCGCGACGTCGCCGATGCTCTCGGCCACAGTCTCGCCATCCCCTCCCAGGAACGGGTCCTCCCTCCCCCCCCCACCGATCGCCTGTTCCACATCGCCGAGCTCGGTGTCAGGACCTTCTCGTGGAGCTTCACCAACCGTGGGTTAGAGGTGCCGACCCAGCGGGTGCGCGTCGAGCTCGTGGCACCCTCGGGTGCGAACTGGGTGTGGAACGATGCCGAGACCGAGTCCGTCATCGGACCGGCGGAGGCCTTCTGCCTGGTGGTCACCCAACGCCGCCATTTCCTCGACACCGAGTTACGCACCGACGGACCGACGGCGCGGCGGTGGATGGAGATCGCCCAGTGCTTCGCCGGTCCACCCGGACCGGGCCGCCCTCCAACGCCTAATGGACGCGGGCGCTAGGCACTAGCGCCGGTCTCCGAGACTGCCGGCGGCCGATCGGATCGAAGAAAAGTCGCCGCCCCCGCCCACAGGCTGGCGGCGGCCGGCAACCAGTACGACACCACCCGGTACACCAACACCGGCGCCACCGTGGCGGCGGCCGGAAACCCGAAGGCCAAGAGCGTCCCCACCAAACCAGCCTCGGTGAGACCGAGCCCGCCCGGAGTGCCGGGCAGGCCCCCGAAAAGCTGAGACACACCAAAAGCCGCCAGCACCTGGGTGGGGGTCAAATCGATGTCGAAGGCCTGGAGGGCCAGACCGAGCGCGGCCGCCTCCAGGAGCAACCGCGCCCACAGCAGCAATTGGGCCCGCCCCCCGACTCCGAAGTCGCCCAAGGTGCCGCCGAGGCGCCTGGCGACCCAGGCCGGCAGCCGAGCCGCGATGCTGCCCATCCAGCCAACCCCGAACATGACTAACAGTCCGAGCCCGGCGGCCACGACACCGACCGTCACCACTCCCGCCTGCAAAGCAACGTAGAGGCCTCGTCCTCGCACCCAGACCAAGGCCAACCCGGTCGCCACCAGCAGCCCGGCGTAGTTGAGAACGGCTGCCCGGACGGCGGCAGCGGCCGCTCCCGGTATCTGTCGGCGGACCGACCAGGCCATCGCCACCGGCGTTATGGCTCCGCCGGCGGGAATGAGTCGGGCGGCGCCGGCGCCGACCAGGGCGGCCCGGAAAGCGGCCCCTGACGAAAGGGTCGACCCGGAAAGCTGGACCCCCTCCTGGAACAGCAGCCCGAACACCCAGTTGCCGGCGAACTGGGCGATGAAGCTGGCCACCAGCAAGATCGCGGCCCACCGGTTCACCGGTGGGAGGTCGTAGCGGCCGATGACGTAGACCAGCACCGCCGCATACCCACCGAGGCCGACCGCGGCGAAAAGACCGATTTGCCAGCCGGCGAACCGGCGCATCAGGACCGGACCGGCTCCGAAGCGCCACTCTGATCGTGTTCCGGATCACGGTCCCAAATGGCGCGATGCCAGGCTGCATAAGCGCCCAGGGCGCGTCCGGAGTTGCCCTGGACCCGCCGAACGATCATCAGCGCCGCCAACCCGACGGCGACGAGGACGGCCGAAGCAGGACGATCCATCCACAGGGCAAACAACGGCAACAGGGTCCAGCCGATGAAGCCGCTCAGCCCTCCCCCCAGTTTCCAACCCGCCGCCGACCAGCCTCCGGTCCAGAACACCATGGCCGGGTCGACCGCTGCCAAGACCCCCGCAGAAGTGGCCAGGCCCCGTCCTGAGCGGCCCCGGAAGTAGATGGACCAGTTGTGACCGGCCACCGCCGCCAAACCGACCAAGGTGACGATCCCGCCCCCGAAATCGAGACGTCGGGCGATCAAGGTGGGGCCCAAACCTTTGAGACCGTCGAGAAGGGCGGCGGTCATGCCGGCCCGCATCCCCACCGTCCTGGTGAGGTTGCCGGCCCCCACGTTCCGGCTGCCCGCGGTGCGCAAGTCCACGCCATGCAACCGGCCTATCAACCATGCGAACGGAATCGCACCGATCAGATAGGCCAAAATGGGTGCGCTCAGTTCCGCCCAATTGCCGTTCAATGGTCCTCCCGACCGCCTACGCCTACGCCTCGCAAGTTACCAGCCGTGTCCAAACCAATGGTCCTCCAATGTATCCCTGTACATGGCAGTAAAGAGGTGCGGTTCGATCAGGAAGGAATCGTGACCTTTGTCCGAGTGAACAGTGACTCTGCGGACTGGGACACCCGCCGCTTTGAGTCGAGCGGCCATCTCCGATTGCTCCTCGGGATAGAAGCACGCGTCGGAGTCGATTGAGAACAGCATCCAACGCTGCTGACGACATCGGGCCAGAAGCTCTTCCAGGTCGCTTGCTCCTCCCACCTCACCGAGCAGGTCGAATTGCTGCCATACCCCCATGATCAGCAGATACGTATTGGCGTCGAAGCGGTTCACGAATTTCTGCGCCTGATGCAGCATGTAAGACTCGAGGGGGTGGCCGACCCGGTAGCCACCTAGGTCTTCGTGCTGCATCACCTCCTTGCGAGCTCGGTCACGCAGAGCTTCCAGCGACACGAAGGTCTTGTGCCCGATCATCCGGGCGAGAGCCAACCCCAACTGGGGACCGGGTCCCGCGTAGTAGTTGCCACCGTTGAACGCGGGGTCGGTGCATATAGCGAACATCTGCTCGAAGTTGTGGATCACCTGGAGACTGGTGACCTTGAGCCCGGCCGCCACAGGAATGACGATCTTCACCCGGTCGGGGTAGCGGGTGGCGAGGGCGGCGCAGGCCATTCCCCCAACCGATCCACCCGTGACCGCGTGCAGCTTCTTGATGCCGAGGTGGTCGAGGAGCTTGACCTGGCTGTCGACGATGTCGGTGAGGGTGACCCAGGGGAAGTCGCCGCCGTAGGGCCGGCCGGTCGCCGGATTGAGAGAGCTTGGACCGGTGGACCCATAGCAACCGCCGAGGTAGTTGATGCACAACACTGCAAACCGGTCGGTATCGAACGCCTTACCGGGGCCGATGAAAAGATCCCACCACCCGGTCTGACAATCGTCTGTCCAGAGTTCCACCCCGGGCACCGACGCATTGTGGCCGGCGGCGTGCTGGCTCCCGGAAAGGGCATGGAAGACCAGGATGACGTTGTCGCCGGCGGCATTGATTTCCCCGTAGACCTCGTAGGCGAGGGTGACCTCGGGTAGCACCCCCCCCCTTTGCAGCGTGACCGGACCGGGCAGCGTGAAGAGCCTGGTAGCGACCTCGCCGACCGAACCGCGGTGAGACATGGGGGCGGGGATGCTATCCCAAGAACTCGGTCAACTCCGAGTTGACCAGTGCCGGCTTCTCGAACATCGCTATGTGGCCGGCCCCCGGTATCAGCGCCAACGCGGCACCGAGGCCGTCCGCCAGGTGCCGAGCAGCTTCCGGAGGGGTCATACGGTCGTCTTCCCCGGACACGAGGAGGACCGGAGGACTGCGAAGGGCTCCGGGTTCCCGCCCGTCGAGTGGGTCGTAAGAGGCGCATGCCTTTAGATCGACGGCCAACACTCCCGGTCGAGACCTCTCCAACAGCTGGCGCGATCCCCCGGGCTGCCAAGTGCCGGGTTGGGGATGACCCCCGAGGTGGCCCATGGGACCGAAGGACCAGGAGGTCATGAGTTCGAAGGCCAGCTGGTCGTCATGGGCGGCCGCCTCGGCGAGGGCGGGGTGGACCAGCATGCGGTCGGCCGCTCCGATCAACACGAGCTTGTCCACTCGAAACGCCGCCTTTGCCGCCACGTCGAGGGCAACGAAAGAACCCATCGAGTGTCCGATCAGAATCGCTCGGTCGATACCGAGGGCATCGAGTAGGGAGAGGGTCCAACTGGCGTACTCCTCGATCGACGAGAAGGGTTGGCCGCCGCTGTGACCATGGCCGGGAAGGTCGGGGGCCAGGGCCATGAATCTGCGGTGGGCCAACCAACGAGTCTGAAACCGGAAGACGGAATGGTCCATGGCGGCGCCGTGCAAGAGCACGACGTATCGGCGGGGGGGGGCAGGGTGCACCCGTTGGTCGAAGTCGACGCCCCCGGTGTGGACGAAGACCCCCTGACCCCCCAACGTCAGATTCATGGGCGGGCGGCCTTTATTGGGCGGGCGACCTTCCGTGGGCTGGCGGCCGTCATTGGCGGGCGGCCCGCAGGCCCCGACGGAGATCGGCGATGAGGTCGTCGGGATCCTCCAGACCCACCGACACCCGCACCATCCCCTCGGCGATACCGAGGGCGGCCAGGGCCGTGGCGTCAAGCTGTTGATGGGTGGTGGAAGCCGGGTGGATGACCAGCGACTGGGCGTCGCCCACGTTGGCCAAGTGGGAGAAGAGTGCCAACGCCTCGATGAAGCTGGCTCCGGCGGCCCGACCCCCTCGCAAGGCGAAGGAGAAGATCGAACCGCACCCTCTCGGCAAGAGCTTGGCGGCGAGCAGATGATCGGGATGATCTGGTAAGTCCGGGTAACTGATCCATTCGACCTCGGGGGATTCCTGCAGGAACTCGATGACCCGCCGGGCGTTCTCCTGATGTCGGACCATGCGAGCGGATAGCGACGCACAACCATCGAGGAGTCGAAATGCCACCTCCGGCGCCATGCAAGCGCCGAAGTCCCGCAGGCCCTCGGCGCGAGCCCTGGCGATGAACGCCGCCACCCCGAACTCCTCGACGAAATCGATGCCGTGATAGGGGGCGTAGGGCTCGGTCAGAGTGGGAAACCGGCCCGAATCCTCCCAATCGAACCTGCCTCCATCGACCAGGACACCGCCGAGAACGTGTCCGTGCCCCGACAAGAACTTGGTGGCGGAATGCAGCACCAGGTCGGCGCCCCACTCGAACGGCCGACATAGGTAAGGGCTGGCAAAGGTGTTATCGACGAGGAGCGGCACACCACCCTGATGGGCGACCTCGGCAAGCGCAGGTATGTCGAGAACCGACATGACCGGATTGCCAATGGTTTCGCCGAACACAAGCCGGGTCTCCCGACGAACGGCGGCGGCGACGGCCTTGGGATCGCGAGAGTCGACGAAGGTGGTGGTGATCCCAAAGCGCGGCAGGGTGTGCAGGAAGAGGTTGGCGGTACCGCCGTATACGGCGCTCGAACTGACGATGTGACCCCCCTGACCCATCAGGGTGACGACCGCCAGCACCAGGGCGGCCTGGCCGCTGGCGGTCGCTACCGCTCCCACCCCCCCTTCCATCGCCGCCACCCGTTCTTCGAAAGCCGCCACCGTCGGGTTGGAGATGCGGGAGTAGATGTGGCCCGCCAGCTCCAGATTGAAGAGCGACGCGGCCTGTTCGGTATCTTCGAAAACGAAGCCGGCGGAGAGGTAGATCGGCATGTTGCTCGCACCGGTCTCGGGGTCCGGTCTCACTCCGGCATGAACGGCGAGCGTGTCGAACCTAGGTATATCCGCCTTGACCATTCCACCGCCAACCTAACGGGTTCCCGGAGCGTGGCACTGCGAACCGCCCCCGTACCCCCCCAACCCCCACCCCCCCAAACCCCATTTTGGGGGCCCCCAGCCCGCGGGAGGGGTGGGCAGGGGCGCCCCCCCCCCCAGA
>CAYUKI010000046.1:9689-10784 GCA_964445235.1 uncultured Acidimicrobiia bacterium
CTCCAACCACTGTCAGCGATCACCCAAGACATCTGTCAGCGATGTCCCGCGACATCACAACGACCTATAGGTCGTACTTGGCGCGCCAGAAGCGGTTAGATACCAAAGGCGGCGTACCCGCTACCCCCACGACTCGGGGAAACCGTCAGAGCCGACCGCGGCTCACATGGCTGGGACGGGCATCAACTCGTAGATGTCGATGGCGAAGTCGCCCTTGCCCTCGCTGAGGTACGGATGACCATCGGCGAAGGACTGCGCCTCGGCCATGGTGGCGGCCTCGACGATCGAATAGCCGGTGAGTGAGACCGCCGAACCCGACGTGCCATCGTCGACGAGCGACGTCCCGGGGCCGAATGGCGATCCCAGATCGGTTAGTGCGGGACCAACCTTCTGCATCCAGACGCCCCACTTCGCCCCGACCTCCTCGGCCTGTTCCTTGGACATGTCCGCAATATCAGTCGCGTCACCCTTGTAAACCATCATGAACTTCGGCATCGAGCGTTCCTCTCTTTCGCTTCGACCTCCGGACCCTTTCGACCTCCGGACCCTTTCAACTCCGGGCAAAGTCGAACTCCGGGCTCGTCGACCTCCGGACCCTACACGGCCTTCAGCGGTACCGCCGCAAAACCCCGTTCTGGCGCGCCAACTACGACCTATAGGTCGTCGTTGGCGCGCCAGAAGCGGTTAGGTCCCAAAGGCGGCGGAACTCCTCAGAGGTCCGCAGCAGCCGGTCGAGGGTTCCGCTCGCCTCCACCTGCCCATCGCGAAGGACCACGATCTGATCGGCGCGTTTAAGCGCCGCGGGGCGGTGAGAGACGACCAGACAGGTGGCGTCGGCGCGCTCGGCGAACAGCCGCTCCCACAACAAACGCTCGGTTTCCACGTCGAGCGCCGATGACAGGTCGTCGAAGACATACAGCTCCGGCTCCCGGACGAACATGCGGGCGGCCGCCGACCTCTGCACCTGACCACCCGACAACCTGACCCCGAGCGGCCCCACCAGGGTCGCCAACCTTTCCGGCATCAGTTCGATGTCGTCCTCCAACACTGCCGCCCGTACTGCCCGGCCGACGGCTCCTTCGCCGGCCTCGAGAC
>CAYUKI010000047.1:0-10723 GCA_964445235.1 uncultured Acidimicrobiia bacterium
TTAATGGTGGTTCGCTGCTCATGTAAGGCGGTCGGTCCAATGCCAATCCTTGATAAATGGGCTAGGTATGACTGAGGTGCTGACTGGGATCGGCGGCCGTCTCCGTGACGTGCGAGTCAAAGCCGGAATCTCCCAGCGCGAGCTGGCCCGCCGCCTCGGTCTCTCCCCCAGTCTCATCTCCCAACTGGAGAGTGGCCTGTCGAAGCCCTCGGTAGGCACCCTGTACGCCATCGTCACCGAGCTCAACGCCTCATTGGACCACATCATCCGAGGGGACAATGGCGCTACGTCGGAGGTTCGATCCGATCAGAGGGCGGCCCGAAGCCCGCTCGTGCACCCCAACGAGCGAAAAGCCGTCGAGCTTGGGTCGGGAGTGCGCTGGGAGCAGGTCACCCGAGACACCGAGCAGGGGATCGATTTTCTGTACGCCATCTACGAGGTGGGCGGAGCCTCGACACCAGACGAGTCCCTCATGCGCCATCACGGTCATGAGTACGGGTATGTGATCTCGGGAACGCTCGGCATCCAACTCGGTTTCGACCGTTATGAGCTCGGGCCAGGAGACTCGATCGACTTCGAGTCCACTCAACCGCACCGGCTTCACAACATCGGCGACCAACCGGTACATGCCATCTGGCTGGTGATCGGCCGCGGAGCCGACACCCGGTTACAGGAGTAGGAGACATCCGTACTGGCGCGCCAAGTCCGACCTATGGGTCGTGATTGGCGCGCCAAAACGGAAGGGAGGGCCTTCCCCCCGTTCATGAATGAGCAGGTTCGATTCGCTCTACCCAGTCATTGACCACGCGTCTGAGCGTGGAGATGGGAACCGAACCGGTTGACAGCACAACGTCGTGGAAGGCCTTGATGTCGAAGCGGTCGGTAAGCCGTGTTTCAACATCGGTCCGGATTCGTTCGAACTCCAGGCGACCCATCATGTATCCCAGGGCCTGGCCCGGATCGCCGATATACCGGTCGATCTCGCCTTCGACCTGGATGCGTGTCATCGGGCTGTGGTCGAGCATGTAGTCGATCGCCTGATCGCGGGTCCAACCGAAGGCGTGGATTCCGGTGTCGACCACCAGGCGACAGGCCCTCATCGAGTCGGCCGACAACATCCCGACCCGGTCGAGCTCGGTTGAGTACAGGCCCATCTCGTCGGCCAGTCGTTCTGTGTAGAGGCCCCACCCTTCGTTGTAGGCAGCGATGTAGTAATCGGCCAGCAGGTGATGTAGCTCTGGGTTCTCCTGGGCGATCGCCAACTGCAGGTGATGGCCGGGTACCCCTTCGTGATAGGTCACGGCCTCCAGTTGGAAGGTCCCCCACATGGAAGGATCAACCGTGTTGAAGAAGAACCGACCGGGTTTGGAGCCGTCCCGAGCCGGTCGGGAGTAGAACGCCAAGGCCCCCTGCTCTATGGAGTTGGCTTCGCAGGGCGCCTCGGGGAGCGTTCCGAACCAGTCGGGCGAGGCGGCGATCGCCCTGGTGAGGGCCGCCGAGGCGTCAGCAACCAGAGTCTCGGCATCGAGGTAGTGGAGTCCGGGGTCGTCACGCAAACGCCGGTAGATATCGGTGATCTCGGTGGTGCCGAGGAGTGGCCCGGCAATCTGTCGATACTCGGATTCAAGACGATCAACCTGCCGACGACCGATCTCGTGCACCTGCTCGGCGGTGACCTCGAGGCTCGTGTGCGCCCACACCAACCGCTCGTAATGCTGACGACCCCCTTCGAGATGAACTAGACCCGGCAGGTGGTCGGGGCGGGCGACCGGCAGGGTGCGACTGGCGAGGGTGGAGCGAAGTTGGTGGAGCGACGGGGCGACGAGATCGTCAAGCAGGTTGTGGAGCTCCCCGGTGAACGCTTCAACCGCCGCACCGGCGAGTGACGAGGGTGGCGCCTGGCGAGCAAGCTGGCCTTCCGATAATGGCCTTTCCAGCCGACGGTCTAGCGCCGCGATGAGTGAAGACACCAGGTGGGAGATAGGGGCTAGACCCAGGTGGGCGGCGTCGCTGAGGCACCCTCCCCAGGCATCGATGAAGTCCGGCAGGCGTCGTATCTTCTCGAGATACCGGTCGCCGTCGTCGGCGGTGACCAGCGGATACCGGGGGAGGAAGGTGAATATCGTCGGGAAGATGCCGGTGGTGTGGTTGACCCACTCCAGTTCCGGCTGCCATCGCAGTTGGAGCGACTGCGATCGCCCGGTGAAGACGATCGTTTCGAGCAACGTCCGATCGGCGGCGTCGACGGCTTCGAGAACCTCGGCCCGTTGGGCGAAGTCCTCCAGGCCTGTCAGTCGACCCTGTATTCCCTCCCCGGAGACATCGGGCCACATCTCGAGGTAGGTCAGGTCTCCGGCCCACAGGGCCCAATCGTGTTCGGTCAGCAATCGATGGGCGACGAACTCGTCGGCGAGGGTGCGGGCCGCAGAAGGAGATGTCGACATCCTGCGACCATAACGGCTACTGGAGGCTTCCCAGAATTACGGGAGGCCGGCGTCGACGAAGATGCTCCCGTTCCAGAAGGCCTCGATCCGACGGGTCCGCTTGCGGAGACCTTTCCGGTCGAGGTGCAGCTCCTCGGGTTCGTCCATCCGTCCGAAGTCGTAGTGAATGGTGATGGCCTGCCACTCCAACCGCTTGAACTCGTGGACGCGGCGCGAGGCCTGGGTGAACTTGGTCTCCCGGCTGGTGCCCGGCGGTTCGCAATGGGCCTCCAGCTCGAACCAGCCGCTCACCGGCCCACGCTTGGGCCACAGCCACACCCACACGGCCCCGCCCCGGTCCTGGATGAAGTCGACAGCTCGTTCGGTGGCGACGACCTTCATCGACTTAGCGCGCCGGCACTTCTTCCCCGGGGGGTACCACCGGTACGTAGGGTTTCTTGGCCTGGACAGCGAAGTAGTAGATGGCTCCGATCAAGATCACGACAACCATGATCAACTCGATCACCGGGATCTGGTTGAGGAAGTCGATCCCAAAGTCAACGAATTGCTCGCCCTCGACGACGTAGTCGGTTTGGACCGCGCTGGGGTTCGTCAATATCCGAAGTGTCGCAGCGTCGCTGAAGGCCGAGTCTCCCGGGGACGGCCACAAGAAGTTGACCAGCATGCCGGCTCCCCACAGGATTGCCAGCGCGTTGATCGGTTTGGCCCACCGCCCGAGCTTGAAGGGAGCGGCTGCCTTCGGCCAGCCCCGCTGCCGGGCTCGGAAGATCGCCAGGTTCCCAAGCAGGTAGCTCAGGTAGATCATGGCCGTGGCCGAGACGGCGACCGTAGTGGCCCCAGCGAACTGGATGAAGGGGATCGCCGAGAACAACCCGACCGCCACACAAGATCCGATTGGTGTGTGCAGGCTGGGGCTCACCTTGGCAAGGAGCTTCGACACCGGCAGCTGGTCGTCGCGGGCCATGCCAAAAGCGAGGCGAATGGTCGAGGTCATGATGGCCATACAGCAAACGAAGATGGCGGCCGACAAAACGAACAAGTAGAGGGTGGCGAAGGCGCTCTCGGCCCCGAACGCGTCGCTGATCACATTGCTTGGGAAGGTAGCCAGGCCCTCAGCGGCTCCCTGTAGGTCCGGGATGGCCATGAGCGTTCCCCACAGGAAGACCGCTCCCACCACGAGCGCCCCGAGAATCGAACCGAGTACCGCCTTGGGCGCCTCGGCACGCGGGTTCTTGGTCTCCTCGGCCAAGGTGCCGGCGGTGTCGAAACCGTAGATCACGAACAAACTCATGAACATCGCCACCAGGAAACTGCTCGCATTGACGGTCTGGCCGGCGCTATCGAAGATGACGTCGAGGCCTTGCTCGTTGTGAGCCACGGCCAGGATGATGGCAAAAACCACCAGGCCGAGGATCTCGAAGAGCACTCCGGTGTTGTTGACAATCGAAACCAGCCTCACTCCGTAGATGTTGAGGACGGTGATGATCACCAGTGTCACGATGGCGATCCACCGTGCATTGGAGACGGTGTTCTCGATGTCGATCCCGATCCCATTGAACAGCGGAATGAGCGCAAGGGGCAATGTCGCGCACACGGCGGCGACTGTGATGATTCCGGCGAAGAGATAGATCCACCCGGTGATCCAGGCATACCCGCGCCCGGCCACGTACTTGGTCCACTGGTAGACGGATCCGGCGATCGGGTAGTGGCTAGAGAGCTCGGCGAAGTTCAGCGCGACGAAGAGTTGCCCCACCGCTACGACTGGCCAGGTCCAGAACATGAGGCCGCCGATGGTGAGGGCGAGGTAGTAGAGGGTAAATATGCCCGTCGCCGGCGAGATGTATGAAAAGGCGATGGCAAACGAGCTGAAGGTGTTCAGATCTCGTTTCAACTCCTGCCGGTACCCGAAACCGGCCAGGTCGGCGGCGTCGCGGTCGACGCCTTCATGCGGGGTGGTTGACATAGCCTCTGCCTCCTGCTCGCGCCGGGCCGGGTGGGCCCGTCGGCGACGGTAGTCCGTCCCGCGCTCCCACGCCGCGAAAACCGTGCTTGTCGTTGGGGCCGCTATCGCCGCGACCGAATCGCCGCCGGAGGCGGTGGCTCGTTTGGAAGCCACGACCACTCGCCTTTGGTCTTTGTTGTAACGGAGCCGAGCGATGGGGAACCGAGTCCAGTCAGGGCCATACTCCGGCTTCCACGGCGGGGCGACACTCAACAAGGGTGACCGTTCGGTCGGTGAGATCGAGTTCGTAGCGGACGAGCCCCTTAGTGCGGGCGGCCCGCTGCTCGCTACGCGAGTCAACCCAACGCCTTAGTCGGGCGAGGTCGAGTTCGGGGATCAGGCCAACCTCCATTCGAGCGTGACCGGTTCCCAGGCGCCACTCACCAACCCGGCGAGCTCCGGCATCGTCGGGTCAGATTTAACCGCTCGAGGTCAAGGTGCCTTGCATCCCGCCGTTGAAATGACCCTCGATCGCACAGATGATTTGATAGGTACCGGCCGGTGGGGCCTGGAAGGTCAGGGTCTTGGTCTGGCCGGCCTCCACCTCTTCCTCCACGTTGACGAAATCAGCGAGGAGCTCTTCCTCGGTGTCGGGCAGGTCGTCCTCGCTGGTGATGTTCACACCCTGTTGGAGGAGCACCCACTCATGGGTGACTGTGCCCTGATTGGTGATGTCGATCGAGATCTCTTCACCCGCCGGGACCGTCCAGGTGTTGGGGGTGAATTGGAACTCCTTCACCGTCACCTTCAGGTCCGTCGACGCTTCGTCACCGTTCCCGCAGGCGCTGGTCAACAACGCCATCACCACCAACACGTGCATACCCGCTACAAGCCTCGGCTTCATTCGTTCCTCCCAGATCGTGGCCAACCTGGGAATATACCGGTCGTTATTCGGCCGTGTCGAACCGATCAGAGACACGCTGAGATATCACGCGGATCGGAATCAGAGGGTCGGGCCTGCGGGGATTACTGGTGGAGCGCGGCCGGGCGATGGCAGCACCCCCGAGGGTCATGGTGGCGTTGTAGCCAGCCGAGCCGACCAGCCCCGCCACAGCCAAATCCCCCCATATCGCGACGCACGGCGGCCACGGCCAGCGCGAAAAGCTCGACGAACAACTCCGCCCCCCACCCAGAGCAGACCGGCGGCGGCCAATAGCAACACCAACCCGACCATCACCGCACCATACGATCAACTGGCCGAGGTCCAGGCCCTATCGGGCGCTATCGGCCAATCTGGTCGACCCCCGAACCTGCTTTTTTGGCTCGGAGTTATGCCCATATAGGGGCCGGCTTAACTCCGAGCCAGAACGGGCCCGGCGCATCGGTCAGCGGGGAACCCGCGGTCTAACCCTCGGGGTACCGGTCAACACGGATGACACGAACGCGACCACGGTGTCGATGGCGGCCGGATCTTTCAGGGCGCGACGGTGTCCGAGGCCGGCCAGTTCGACCAGGTGTGTGTCGGGGCGCCTTTCCGCCAATGCAACCGCGGTGGCAAACGGCGCGTCCGGATCCTCGGGGTCGTGCATGACGAGGATCGATGCGCCGGGTATGTCTGCCTGGGCTCCGAGCGTGACCTCGTGCCACCGTTCGCCAACGAAACGGCGGACCCGTCGCCGCAGCGACCGAACGGTCCACGGGGCCAACCGGGCTCGGGCACAGAACCGACTCAGTGCTTCTCGGAGGTCGAGAATGGGAGCGATGAACACCACGGCTTGGGGAGGTCGGTCGAAGGAAGCGAGAACGGCCGCCATTGCCCCCAGCGAATGAGCGATTACGGCAGCCGGTGGCCCCACCTGCTGAGCCAGGGCCTCGAGGGCCGCGGCCATCTGGAAACCATCGGAGGTCGGCTGTTCATCCTGGCCGTGTCCGGGGGCGTCGACAGCAACGGCTTTGAACCCGGCGGCAGCCAGCCTCTGGGCGAGGTGTTTCATTTGACCGGCAGTCCCTCCCCAACCGTGAGCGAGGATGATCAGGGGACCTTCTCCGTACCCGTACCCCGGAAGGGGACGGCCGTTCACATTCACGGTGATCGGTTGGAGACCGGACAACTCCGCCTCGTCGCGGCTCATCGTTTCCGATCGGGGTCGGGGGGGGGTAAACCAGACCCGTTCGGCGATTGCCGGCACGAGGCGGACCGGGTACGGCACCCTCACAACTGCGCTCCCCACTCCAACATCCCCGGATCGAGATCAGCCAGCAGGTCACGCTCCGACAGTTCGAGCGAAGGCAACGGTTCGATCCTCAACAGCCAGCGGATCAGGCGTTTGCCCATGGTTCACCTCCAGGTTGGTTGCAACTTGAAACGAACTCTACCAAGTCCGTTGCACTTTGCAACTCGCAGACCTAGAATGAGCTTGTGCCAGCCAGAAAGAGCCTCGCATTCCTGAACTGCTCGGTCGCCAACACCCTGGACATCATCGGGGACCGTTGGACCGTCCTGATCCTGCGGGACCTCTTCATGGGGGTCCGACGCTTCGAAGATTTTCACGACGATCTGGGCATCGCCCGCAACATCCTCTCCGATCGTCTCGACCGACTGGTTAGAGCCGGCGTGGTGGAGACCCGCCGTTACCAGGAGCATCCAGCCCGGGACGAATATGTGCTCACCGAGAACGGCAAGGATCTGGTGGATGTCCTGCTCGCTTTGTGGAGGTGGGGTGATCGGTGGGCGCCGGCACCCGGGATGGAGCCCCGCCACCTGGTCCATCTCGATTGTGGCCATGTCACCCACGCCGTACCGAGTTGTGCCCACTGCGGAGGCGAGCTCCGCCGTTCCAACCTCCGCATCGAGCCCGCACTCGCAGTGGTCACCGAACGGGCCGGCCTGAGCGTGTAGCTGGCTCCGCCCACATACGTCATCTCGTCATCCGTCCGGCGAGGAGTTCGCTGCCCCGATCAAGTCGACGGCGCGCCTCGTCCCACCTCCTGCAAGACCCAGCTGTTGTCGTCAGGATCGCTGAAGTCGGCAAACGAGGCGTAGTCGCGGCGTTCCGGATCCGGGCCTGGCACCCACTGCCCCAACTCGAGGTGTCGAACCTCGCTGACATCCACCCCACGTTCCACCAGTTCGGCGCGTGCCGCTTCGATATCGGTGACGACCAGGTGAGTGCCCCGGATCGATCCCGGCGCCGCCATGGACATACCGATCCCGATGGTGATGGAGCACGCCGAGCCCGGCGGCGTCATTTGCACGACACGGAACTCATCGCCGGCCCGGTGGTCGACGTCCAGATTGAAACCGACCTTCTCGGTGTAGAAGGTCTTGGCGCGATCCACGTCCGATACGGGAATCAGCACCAGTTCGAGTTTGTAATCCATGATCCATTCTGCTTCAGACGTTCGGTTTCGTTCCAGGCAGATGATCGCGGATTTTGCACCACCACGAGCGCGGTCATGCTCCCTTTTGGTTGCTGGCCCGGGCCAAGTCCTTTCCGGCCTGCGGTTGACAGGTGAGCATTTGCTCACCTATTGTTTACCAGGTGGATGAGGTGTTTCGGGCGCTGAACGATCCGTGTAGACGCCTGCTGCTTGATCGTCTCTTCGCGGAGGACGGTCAGACTTTGGTGGAGCTCAGCAGGCATCTTCCCGGAATGACGCGTTTCGGTGTGATGAACCACCTGCGAGTTCTCGAAGAAGCCGGTTTGGTGGTTCCCCACAAGGTCGGTCGCAACAAGCACCACTACCTCAATCCGGTTCCGATCCGTCAGGTCCAAGACCGCTGGATCAGCAAGTACACGGCCCCCTGGGCCGGCGCTCTGACCGGGCTCAAGGCCCACCTAGAAGGAGGTTCCACCCCCATGTCCGGACCGGTTCATATCTATCAGGTCTACATCGGCTGCAAGGTGAACGATGCCTGGCAGGCGCTGGTCGACGGCGAGCAGACCAAGCAGTACTTCTACGGGACCAAGGTCCAGTCGGAGTGGACCGAGGGGAGCGAATTTCGATATCTCTACGCCGATGGGACGGTCGCGGCCGATGGCACCGTCGTCCTCATCAACCCGCCCAATCGGTTGGAGATGATCTTTCATCCTCGCTGGGATCCTGAGATCGAACGGGGTGGACCGGCCCGAATGGTCTGGCGAATCGAAGAAGCGAACGGAGCAACGCGCCTGACCGTCGAGCTCTACGACCTTGCCCCGGGCAGCCTGTCCCTTGACGAGTTCGTCGGCGGCCTGCCAATGATCGTCTCCGGTCTCAAGACGCTGCTTGAAACCGGCCGACCCCTGCTCGCTATCAGCTAGCCCTTCTCGTGACGGTTGACCACGTCGGCGGTAGGCGAACCGTCACAAGAACGAAAGAGGCTGGCTTTCGGTAAGACACCGAGCGACGAGATCACCGGTCAGTCGACGAGGGACGAGAGAACCGTTCGAACAGGGTCGTCGGACCAGACAATGGCTGTCTTATCGCCTCCTGCCACGAGAGGCGTTGGCAGATGGAGGCGACCTACGCTACGTCTGTTCGGGGGCTCCCCCGGGGGGCTAGCAATTGGTTCCCTGTGGGTCGGCCTTGCTGTTGAGGATCCCAGGGAAATTCGACCTCTCCCAAGGGCTGGCGGTGATCATGATCGGCGCCGCGGGCCGCCCCGGGTCACCGATGGCCTGACGAGACCCGATGGCTCCTGACGCCACGCCGGTGGGCGCACATGCAGCTTGGGCCACGGGGTGGACATCCGCCAAGGCCGGGATGGCGCCGAGAGCAGGAATGGAAATAACGAGCAAGGCCAGAAACAGGGTGGTACGTCGCATCTCTTCTCCTTCGCAGCGGGTCGGCGACCCGTCCGTTCCATTACGTCGAAATCCCGGGGTCGGTTCGCGCACTCCAGCCCATTGACCTTGGTCGAGGCCGGAACCACCCTTTGGGCTGGGGCCATTCAGCGGTAGCATCTTCGATGGAGTGGGTCGGGGGGCTCCTGTTAAGGAGGAGAAATGGGTGTAGGTAGGAAGGCTCGAGCGCGGAGACGCCGCCTCACCAGATTGACGGCGGTCCTGTTGCCGGTGATATACCTGGTTGCTGTGATGGGCGTCGGCGTGGCCTACGCCGGGGCGGGCAACTGTGCCGGTCTGGCTGCGACCATCCCCTCAACACCGGGCAACGATGTGATCCTCGGCACCCCCGGCCCCGATGTGATCGACGGTGGGAAAGGCAACGACTCGATCATTGGCCTCGGCGGGGACGACGTGCTCTGTGGTGGAACGGGCGAAGACACCATTCAGGGCTACGCCGGCAACGACCATATATATGGTGGATCGGGAAATGATCTGCTCGATGGTGGTGTGCTCGGGTGCTGCAGCATTGTCGATGACACCGGCAATGACGTCATCGTAGGCGGGCAAGGAAACGACGTGCTCCACGCCAGCGACTTCGGCAACAACACCCTGAAGGGTGGACAGGGGGCGGATGAGCTCCATGGATGGCAGGGGAACGACAACCTCTCGGGTGGGGCCGGCGCCGACAGCCTGTTCGGATACATCGGTAACGACGTCCTGTCGGGCGGTGCCGGTAACGACGTCTTGGAAGGCTTCGACGGCGATGACCAGCTCAAGGGTGGCGGCGGTCATGACGAGCTAACCGGTGGGATTGGCAATGACCAGCTCAGCGGAGGCGGGGGCCGCGACCATCTCGACGGTGGGCCCGGCACCGACACCCTGGCCGGTGGGGGTGGCCGGGACACCTGCTTGGCCGGCGAGACACTGACCAAGTGCGAGCTGCCCTGAGACTCACCTACGACCGATGATGCACTGAGAGACCGGGCGACACCCCGGTCTCTCCTATTCGCTCTCCGGCACGGTCTGATGTACTCCCGGGTTGGGCGCCGTGCCGACTTGTTCCCGCGTAATGTGCCAGTTGACCATGCGGCCGAATGAGGAGGCGGAGTGGCAACACACGAGATTGACATCGCGATACCGCCGAGGATTGTGCTGCACAAGGACGTCAACTTCGTGATCAAGAGCGATGGGATAAAGCTCGGCGAGCTGCGGATCAGCAAAGGAACCATCGACTGGCGACCCGCCAACAAGAAGAAGGTGGTCCGCCTCAGTTGGGAGCGCTTCGACAAGCTGATGCAATCGAGCAGCTAGGAAAGCCCACGATCGCCGACGCCTCCAACCTCTGGACATACCCGGTCGAAGACCACCGATTCAAGAGAGCAGCGATATGCAGGAATCGTCTGACGTGAGGGATTCGTTTCTGTTGTGCGATCGACTCTCAGCCAAAGACGTAGGAAGCTTCGATGATCTGGTCTCGAGTCACCCAGCCACCCTTGTGATCGGTACAG
>CAYUKI010000048.1:0-10690 GCA_964445235.1 uncultured Acidimicrobiia bacterium
GAGTGCCGGAAACGATCGGGGGTGGGGAGGCCTCCGAAGTGACGGCGGTACGGCGACGCCTGATTTCGGCGGCGGCTATTCCGCTCACCGGCCTGTTGATGCTGGTGGTTTTCGTGCTTCCGCTGGGATTCGTGCTGGTGCGGTTCCATGAGGTCGCGCCCCTTATCGGCGTGATCGCCGCCGGGGGGATACTGGCTTTCGCCGGGCTATCGACCTCCCGACCGGGCATGAAGATCTCGCTCGGGGAGTTCTTGGTGGCGGCGGCCGGGGTGGGGGTATTGGTGCTGATCGTCGTGGCCGTGGTGCTGGCCCAGGGCGGCGACGAACCCATCACCGAGACGCCCGCCAACGCGGTTTCCCAACAAGGCTGATCGCCAACGCGAGCCGTCGGCTTGTCGGGATCGCTCGTATCGGTCGCGCCCTAGCTGCGGCTCAGGTCGCGCTGCAGCCTCTCCCAACTCTCTTCCCGGCTGCTCCAGCGGAACCAGATCATGGCGAGCACAGCCAGGAAGAAGAAGGTTCCGCCCAGTTTCATGATGAGACCGGCGAAGGTCTGGTCTTCGACCGCGGTGACTCCGAAGGCCAGGGCGGCGTCCCCATAGGCCGGGTAGAGGGGGATGCGCGAGAAGGTGAGGAAGGAGGCGGGAATGTTGGGGAGAAGCGTCTGGGTGAACAGATACAGCATTTGCATCGGAGGGCTGAGGCGCGGGATCAGCGGGGTGGGGCTGAGCACCGGAAGCCACATGAGCGCGGCCGTCCCGAAAAGCCAGGTGTGAGCCGAGAAGTGGAAGAGCTGGCTACGCAGCGACAACGCCACGAAGTCGGGCCAGTGGGTCAACACCAGGGTCCCGTTGAACAGCATGAAGGCGGTGACCGGTCTGGCCAGCGGTCGCAGTAGACGAAGCACCGGGGGGGGGAGAAGGGCTTCGGCCATCCAGCGGGGGAGACCCAGCAGCATGGCGGCCGGCGCCACCAACGTGATCACGAGATGCTGCACCATGTGCACCGAGAAGAGCGACTGCTCGGCCAGCTCGTGGATAGGCCACTCGGAGACGGCCAGGATCGCCAGCACCCCGATCGCGTACCAGACCCTCTGGCGAAACGTGGCCGGGCTTGCTTCGGCGGGTCGAAGTCGGAGATCCGCATAGAAGTAGGTAAGTGCCAGCAAACCCACTACCAGCCACACGTCGTAATGGGGGTGCCAGGGAGGGATTGCCTGCATTCAGCGACTCAGGGCGAACGCGCCCAACGCCAACAGCACGATTCCGTAGCAGAGCACGGCGATGACGAAGCCGGTGCCGAAGAAGCGTTGCGCCGCCGACCTCTCGAACCGAAGGTGCATGTACCAACCAACCACGATCACGAACTTGAGAGCCGCCAGTACCAAGAGCATCGGTGTTTGGAGGCCGCCGAAAACGTCGCCAACGTAGAACAACGCCACCTCGATGGCGGTGAGCACGGCCAAGACGACGGCGATCTTGACATATTGGACGGGGGTGGGGTGGGCCGGGCCGTGATGCTCAGCCTCTACTGCGGAGTGTTGTTCAGCGGTCATGTCAGCGGATCAGGTAGACGACGGTGAAGATGACGATCCAGATGATGTCGACGAAGTGCCAGTAGAGACCCACCAGTTCGACGTTGAGGCCGCGGCGGTCGGACAGCGACCCCCGGCGGGCGATGCCCCATAACGCGAGCAGCATGATCACACCGATGGCTACGTGAGTGCCGTGAAACCCGGTCAGGACGTAGAAGGCGGAGGCGGCCGGGTTGGTGGTGGTCTTCATACCGTGCTCGGTGATGAACTCGGTGAACTCGAAGACCTGGCCGGCCAAGAAAACCGAGCCAAGCATGGCTGTGGCGAGGAGCCAGGTCTTGGTCCCGTTGTGGTCGCGCCGGGACATGGCGTTGTGGGCCAGCACCATCGTCAGAGAGCTCATCAGCAGCACGAAGGAGCTGATCGAGGTGAACGGGATGTCGTAGATGTCGGCCGGATAAGGACCAGGGAAGCCCGCCCGTCCCTGGTAGAGCAGGTAGTTGGAGATGAGGGCGCCGAAGAACAAGAACTCCGAACCGAGGAAGGCCCACATGCCCAGCTTGCGGTTGTCGATTCCGGTCGACTCGTGTTCGTCGTGTTCGCCGGCAGGGGCGTGGGCGAGGTCTGTCATCAGTAGGCCACCGCTGGGTCATGGGACGTGTCATGGGGTTCTTCGAGTGGCTCCATACCCCAACCGATCAGGGCCGAGAGGATCACGAGAGCGCCGACCGCGATGAGCGCTTTCCCCCAGGCAGTGGTGTGGTAAATGATTCCGTAGAACGTCGTCGGGATCCCACTCGCCATGATGATGGGGAAGTAACTCGGGTTGGGCAGGTGAATGGGCGATGATGGGTTGTTGCCTTCGTGCTCGAGCCGGACGATGAGCTCATCGGCATCCGGTTTGCGGACCGCCCGGCCGTTCTCGTCCTCGTCGTACTTTCGATGCCAGAACTCGTCGAGGGAGTGGACCACCGGCACCGTGGCGAAGTTGTACTCGGGCACCGGTGAGGGGATGCTCCATTCGAGGGTACGGCCATCCCAAGGGTCGAGCCCGGCTGGTTGGCCGCGGCGCTTGGACGACCACCAGTTGTACATGAAGATCGCGATGCTGGCAGCGATTATGAAGGCTCCGACCGACACCGCCCGGTTCCACGGTTCGAGGCCGGTCTCCGGGGCGTACTTCCAGGTGCGCCGGATCATCCCCTGGAGCCCCAACCAGTGCATGGGGGCGAAGGTGAGGTTCATGCCGATGAACATCAGCCAGAAATGGATCTTGCCGAGGCGATCGGACATCATCCGTCCGGTCAACTTAGGGAACCAGTAGTAGACGCCGGAGAAGAGCCCGAAGATCGACCCGCCGAAGAGCACGTAGTGAAAATGGGCGACGATGTAGTAGGTGTCGGTCTGCTGCCAGTCGGAGGGGACGATGGCATGGGTGACCCCCGACAGCCCGCCGATGACGAATAGGGCCACGAACCCGATCGAGAAGAGCATGGGCGTGGCCAGGCGGACCTTGCCGAGCCACATCGTCCCGAGCCAGTTGAAGATCTTGATGCCGGTGGGGATGGCGATGGTCAGGGTGGAGATGCCGAAGGCGGCTTGGGCGACGGGGGTGATCCCGGAGGCGAACATGTGGTGGGCCCAGACGCCGAAACCGAGGAAGGCGATGCTGGCCCCGGCAAAGACCACTGCTCGATACCCGAAGAGGGGCTTGCGAGAGAAGACCGGTAGTACCTCGGACACGATCCCCATCGCCGGGAGAACGAGGATGTAGACCTCGGGGTGCCCGAACAGCCAGAAGAGATGCTGCCAGAGGATGGGATCCCCTCCCTGGCTGGCGGCGAAGAAAAGGGTGCCGAACTGCCGGTCGAAGACGACCATGAAGAGCGCGATGGCGATGATCGGAAGCGAGAACAGGAGCAGAAAAGCCACGATCAGCGTCATCCAGACAAAGACCGGCATTCGCAGCAGCCGCATGCCCTTGGCGCGCATGTTGAAGATGGTGACGATGAAATTGACAGCAGAGATGAGCGAGGCCAGGCCAAGGATCTGTACACCGAGTGCCCAGTAGTCCATGGCGGTGCCCGGTGAATAGAAGGGCCCGCAGTTGGGCTGATAACAGAACCAGCCGCCGTCGGGTGAGTTGGCGAGGAGTCCGCCCGAGGTGGCGGCATCGAGATTTCCCGGCACGTTTTCGGTCCCCAGAGGGGGAAGCCCCGAACCGAACAGGAAGCTCGAATAGAGAAAGATCCCACCGAACAGAAAGATCCAGTAGGAGAGGGCGTTGAGACGAGGGAAGGCCACGTCGCGGGCGCCGATCAGCAGCGGCAGCAGGTAATTGAAGAAGGCGGCCGACATCGGCATTACGAAGAGGAAGACCATCGTGGTGCCGTGCATGGTGAACATGGCGTTGTATTCACCCGCCGACAAGAACTCGGAGTTGGCGGAGGCGAGGTGGATGCGGAGGAGCAAGGCCTCGAGGCCACCGATGATCATGAAAATGAAGGCGGTGTAGCCGTACAAGATCCCGATGCGCTTGTGGTCCACCGTGGTGATCCACGACCAGAAGCCGGTGTAGGAGGCGGGGCGCCGGAAGATGGTGGAAGCTGGCCGTTCGGCTGTTGCGGTCACTGCAGGGTCTCCAGGTAGGCGATCACGTCTTCGATCTCTTGCTCGGTGAGCCCGAGGTCGGGCATATAGGAACCGGGTTTGATCTCCGGTGGGTTGGCGATCCAGCGTTTGAGGGCGTCGCCACGATCCTCGTCCTGCTCGGGCAGGGTGGCGCCGGCAAAGACGTGACGGGAGGCGAAGTGGGTGAGGTTGGGTCCGAAGGGGTTGTCAATGTCGTTGGTGCCGGATATGAGGTGGCACTGGGTGCAGGCCCGCGCCTGGAACACCGCCAATCCGACGGCAGCCGCTGTCCCCTCCGCCGGAACCGGAGCCGGCTGCTTTTGGGCGTCGATCCAAGCGTCGAACTCGGCGGCGGGCACCGCCTCGACGCGGGCTCGCATCAACGAATGGGAGAGCCCGCAGAACTCGGCGCAGTGGCCCCAAAACTCGCCCGGTTCGTCGGCTTGGAGGCGGAGGGTGGTGGTTTGACCGGGAATCAGGTAGCGCTTGCCGTTGAGGTTGGGCACCCAGAAGTTGTGCAGCACGTCCTCGGAGGTCATGGAGAGACAGACCTCTTGGCCGGCCGGGATCACCAAGACATTGGCGGTCACCACGCCGTCTTCCGGATATCGGTACTCGAACCACCATTGGTGGGCGATGACATCGACGGGCATGGCGCCGCTCCCGCATTTGGTAAGGTCGAACACCGCCGACACGGTGGGGACGGCGATGCCGGCCAGGATGAGGGCGGGGCTCACCGTCCAAACCACTTCCAACCGCTTGTTGCCGTGGGACTGCTTAGGTTCGGCCCGGCCCGGGCGGTCCCGGAAGAAGATGGCGGCGACCAGGATGGCGCCTTCCACCAGAACGAAGATGACTACCGCGACCCAAAACACCGGCCAGAACAAACCGTTGATCCGTTCCGCGAACGGGCCTTTGGGATCGAGAGAATCCAACGGGGCGTTCTGCACGCAACCGGCCAGGGCCAGCGCCAAGACGGCCAGCGCCGCTCCCCGAGCGCGCCACCACCTCCTGCTACGACCCATCCGCGCATGGTAGTGCACAGCGAACCCAGGGTTCTGGGTGGTACTGGTTACTACCCAGGGCCCACAGATCAACTGTGGGTGAGGGCTTCTTCCAACTCCTCGGGCGATACCACGCCTTCGAAACGAGCCATGACCACGCCATCGGCATCAACCACGAACAGCCATGGCTCGGAGGGGAGGCGCCATTCGGTCACCGCCGCCACCGGCACGAGCTCGTCGACCTCGCCGTTGAGGTCCTCGTAGATCTCGACGTGCACGTAGTTGTGATCGGGGTGGCCGGGTTTGGCTTCCTTGGCCAGATCGAGCATCGGTCCACAGGTTTGGGTTTGGCAGAAGGCCGGCGTGGCGAACACGACCACGGTCGGGCGGCCCGAGCCGAGGGCCTCGTCGAGGGACAACCGGTAGAATTCGGGGTCCGGGTTGGGATCGGTGCTGATCTGGTCGAGATCGAAATCCGCCGACGTCCTTGTGATCGAGGGGGGGGCCGGGTCACCGACGTCGGGCAGGATCGGGTCGTCGACAACCACGAAGGGGAAAGGTGCGGCCCGCCGGCCCTCGGCAATGACGGTGGCCTCCCACTCCCCGGGTCGATCGAAGACGAAGGTCGTCACATAGACACCCCGCACGTCGGGGATCAGCCACACGAAGTCACCAGCTACCTCGCCGACCACCTCGCGTGGCGAGGCGCGGGCGAACTCGATCACGACTGGTAGGTCGGGGGACGCCAGCTCGTCTTGATCGTTCGACAAAAGGGTTACCAAGACGCGCTGGCTGCCCAAACCGATCGTTCCGGCCGAACTGGCCATCACCGTCAGGCCGGCGCTCTCGCCCGACCCGCAAGCGGCCACGGTCAGCAAGGTCGAGGCGACAAGAACAGCGTGGAGGCGCTTCACGTGCATGAAATGTAACGGGCAGTTGGCCCTACGTCGCCGGCGCAATGCCGCTGGAATGCAGTCGGTGGTTTCCGGCGGTGGCTCTTGACGCGACGGCGGGTAGGCTCGGCGGGTGCAGAGCACCGTCGTTCTCTCGAGAAGCAGGCGCCTCCACGCCTACCTCGCACTCACCAAACCACGCATCATCGAACTGCTGCTTATCACCACCCTGCCAGCCATGGCACTGGCCGCAGACGGGTGGCCGGGCACCTGGCCGGCGATCGCCACGCTGTTCGGAGGCGCGCTCACGGCCGGAGGAGCCAACGCCCTCAACAGTTACCTCGACCGCGACATCGACGAGGTCATGCGGCGGACTGCCCGCCGGCCATTGCCGAGCCACCAAGTCCGACCGGAGCTGGCCGCCCGATTCGGGTGGGCGCTGGGGGCAGCCGGAACCTTGTGGCTGTACCTCACCACCAACTGGCTGGCTGCGCTACTCGCCGCCTCCGCCCTCCTGTTCTATGTGTTCGTCTACACCATGGCGCTGAAGCGGACGACCAGACAAAACATCGTCATCGGAGGTGCGGCCGGGGCTGCACCGGTTCTGGTCGGGTGGGCGGCGGTGACCGGGTCCCTGGCCCTCCCCGCCTGGGTCATGTTCGCCGTGGTCTTCGCCTGGACCCCCCCCCACTTTTGGGCGCTCGCCCTCCGGTACCAGGACGACTACGCCCGAGCCGGCGTCCCGATGCTGCCGGTGGTGGTGGGGACCGCCGCCACTGCCCGACAGATGCTCTTGTACTCCGGCGTAACGGTGCTGGCCTCGTTGGCGTTGATTCCTTTGACCGGACTGCGTTGGATCTATCTGCTCACCGCCCTGTTGTTAGGCGGCTGGTTGATCGTGGAATCGGTGCGGGTGCTTCGGAACCCGGCGCGGGCGATGGCCCTTTTCACTTTCTCCACGGCCTACCTGTCCGCCCTGTTCGGAGCCATCCTCGTTGACCGCCTCGTCTTCTGAAGCTGCCCTAATCCGTCACCGCCCGGAGGCGCCTCGGTTGGGAACATGGGAACGTCGCTGAGTCATATCTTCATGCTGGTCTCCGACCTCGATGCCCAACGGCGGCTGTTTGTGGAAGTACTCGGGCTCTCGGTCCTCGCCGAATATCCGGGCTATGTGCGGGTAGGCGGGAGCGACGGGTTCAATATCGGCATGGAGCAGGGAGAGCCCGGACCTCCTAACAACGTCGAGATCACCATCCGAGTCGACGATGTCGATGAGACCTATCTGCGGTTGATGGAGGCCGGGGTCGAGGTGGAGGCGCCACCGCAAGACCAGGATTGGGGCGCTCGCCACGCCTGGTTCCGGGACGGCGACGGACGGCGGATGTCGATCTATTGGCCGCTGGAGTTCGTGGAGCGACTCACGGACTGACGGGCCCGGCATTCGGAGACGAAGGCGTCGAAGAGCCTCTGTTGGTCGGGGTCGGAGGCTGCGGTGTCTTCGGGATGCCACTGCACACCGACCACCCAGCCCCGTTCGTGCTCGACCGCCTCGATCGTCCCGTCGTCGGTGCGACCCGTCACCATTAGACCCCTCCCCAGGCGGGCGAGGGTCTGATGATGGAGGTGGGTCCCATCGGATTGATGGGCGCCGACCGCCTTCGCCACTCGTGATCCGGGTTCGAGGCTGACCGTTATTACCGGGCCGACGGTGTGGGGAGGTCGGGTGGGAAAGCCGGGCCCGATATGGTCGACCTCTCCTTCCACGTGCTGGTGGAGGGTTCCGCCCAAGGCGACGTTGAGGACTTGGGCGCCCCGACAGATGGCGAGTGCGGGGACGTCGTTCTCGATCGCCGACCTCAGCAGCGTCATCTCGAACTCGTCTTCCTCGCGGCGGACTCCGTAGACCTGATGTACCGCCTTCTCGGCGTACAAGCGCGGATCGACGTCTTGACCACCGATCACGAGCAGGCCATCGGCTCGGTTCAACAACGCCAAAGCCTCCTCGGCAGTGATGGGCCGTGGTCTGATCACAACACCTTCGGCGCCCGCCCGTCGGAGGGCATCGAGATAGGTGGTGGCGGTCGTGACCGCCTCCATCCGACCGGCTCGCCCGGCCCCCACGAGTCGCCCGGGGACCACGACGAGGGGAGTCACGCCGTCAGGATACGTCCGAGCCCGGTGGCCCGGAGCCCTACGGCATGTTCGGTGCCGGGGACCCGGAGCCCTACGGCATGGCACCGTTACCATCTCCTCGGCAGGCAGGTCCGGAACGAAAGGCAGGGTCGATGAGCGGCTGGCGGGCAGCGCTGGTTGCCGCCGTCGTGGGAGGCGTTGTTCTCCTGGTCGGTTTCTTCGTAGCGCGCAATCCTGAGCCGAATGGCACCACCACGACCAGCCTGCCCGAGGCCGGTGTCGAGGTGCGTTTGGTGTGCGCTCCCGCCCTCGAGACAGTGTGCCAGACCCTCGCCACCGGATTCGGCGGCACCGCCTCCGAGCTCCGCGCAGGGTCGACCCCGCCCGAAGACGCCGTCGTCATCGCCCCCCTCACCGACGTGCCGGCCGGCCTGACGCTCGGGTCGGTCATCGGCCGGACCCCGGTGGTAATCGCCGTGTGGTCGGAGCGGTCCGGCGTACTCTCACGCCATTGCGGCGGCAAGATCGATGCCGCCTGTCTCGCCGGCGCCTACGGGCAGACCTGGGCCGAGTTGGGGGGGGACGATTCGTGGGGCGAGTTCAAGATCGGACTGGCCGATCCCAGCGCCGGGGCAGGCGAACTGGCGGCGTGGCAGGCGGTCGGGACCGACCTCGCCAACTTGCCGGTCAGCCTGCGGGTCAAGTCACGCAACGATGCCGATTTGGTGGGCCAGCTCGGTTTGTTCGGACCGGCTCGCATGGACGTTGTGATCTCAACCGAGGTGTCGCTGGCCGCCCAGCTCGAAAACGTTCAAGACCAGGGCCGGCTCGAGTTGTTCTATCCCGATCCAGGACCCTGGGTGGAATTCGTGGCGGCCTGGTCGGGCGGAAGTGGCGAGAAAGTCCAGCAGTCGCTTCTAACTCCGGAGGCGCAGGCCGCCCTGGCGGCGGCGGGCCTGCGTCCGGCCTCCGGTGAAACGGCCGGTCTCCCCGCCGAGCTCGGCACTCCTGGACAGGCACTCCCGGCGATTGATGATCAGACCCGGTCTACCCTTCTTGTTGCTTGGGCCGCGCTTGGCGCATGAGGCGCAGCGGTTGAAGGAGTTGCCGTGAAGATTCGCCGATTCATCATCTTCTCTCTGCTGCTGTCCGCCTGTATCCCGGACAGCGGACCCGACTTCACACTGGGACCACCGGACGATTCGCAAACGGTTCCGGAGGGATGCGTGGAGATCCCGGCGGCGGTCTCCTCAGAGAAAGTGACGCTGCTTACGGGGTTGGCGGATACGTTCAACTCCGGCAACCCCGAGGTCGACGGGCAGTGCGTGGCCATCACCATCTACCGGCAGGCTTCGGGAGGCGCCACGACGCTGCTCGCAGACGGGTGGCCGACCGACGGTTCAGCGGGCCCCCCCCCGGTGTTGTGGAGCCCGGCCGCCAGCTCGTGGGGGGCGGTCCTCAACCACCGTCTCGCCGCCAAGGGTCAGCCTGCCATGGCGGTCGACTTCGAACGGATCATGGTCACCCCGCTCGTGCTCGGCATGCCCAAGCCGATGGCCGAGGCGCTGGGATGGCCCGAAGCCGAGATCGGGTGGTCCGACGTCCTCGCCCTCGCCCAGAACCCCGACGGCTGGGGAGCTTATGGGCACCGGGAATGGGGCGCCTTCAAACTCGGGAAGACCAACCCCAACTTTTCCACCTCCGGCCTTTCCGCCACCGTCGCCACCTACTACGCCGCCATCGGCAAGGTGTCCGGGTTGACCATCTCCGACATCGCTGACCCAGCGGTGATCGAGTTCGTGCGGGGGGTGGAGGCGGCCGCCGTTCACTACGGCGACACCACGCTCACGTTCCTCGAGAACATGCTCAAAGAAGACCTGGCGGGTCGTCCCCTTACCTATGCCTCGGCGGTGGCGGTCGAAGAGGTCTCCATCATCGCCTACAACCGGGGTGATCCCGGCGACACCGGCACCTCCCTCGGCCTCCCCAACGTGCCCCTGGTGGCCGTCTACCCCAAGGAGGGCACCCTCTTCTCCGACAACCCTGCCTACATCCTCGAGGCCGCCTGGGTGAGCGATGTCGCCCGTCGAGGGGCAGAGGCCTTCCGCGACTTCGTCGTTAACGACCCCGACAATCAACGGCGGGCCCTCGAGTTCGGGTTCCGCCCCGGCAACCCGGCGGTTCCATTGGGTGAGCCGATCTCGGTGGCCAACGGTCTCAACCCGACCGAACCCGAGACCGAACTGCAGGTCCCCGACCCGGCAGTGCTGGCGGGAGTGATCGACTCCTGGGAGGAGAACCGAAAGACCGCCCGGATAATCATCGTGTTCGACGTCTCTGGATCGATGGGCGAACTCGGTGGTGAGGGCTACACCTCGTTCACGATCGCCAGCCCGACCGGTGAAGGGCTGACCACGGCGGTGCACTTCACGCGCGAGCGGCGCTGCACGCTCAAGGAAGCGTTCCGATTCGTCTAGAACCGCTGGTGGTGCTGC
>CAYUKI010000049.1:0-10660 GCA_964445235.1 uncultured Acidimicrobiia bacterium
TACCCTCACCTTGTTGGTCGCGCCTCCCGTCAGCTCAGTCCGACGATCTCCCCGTCGTCGTCGAGGTCAATCTCATGTGCGGCCGGGTGGGTCCCCAAGCCCGGCATGGTCCGCATGTCCCCACAGATGGGATAGATGAATCCTGCTCCCACCGATGCCCGCACCTCCCGGACCGGCAGCGTCCAACCGGTCGGAGCGCCCTTCAGGCTCGGATCGGAGGAAAGCGACAGGTGGGTCTTGGCGATGCAGACGGGCAGGTTCCCGAAGCCACATTTCTCGTACAGCTCGAGTTGGCGGGTGGCCGCCAGGTCGTATTTCACGCTCGCCGCCCCGTAGATCCTGGTGGCCACGGTCTCGATCTTTTGCTTGAGGGGAGCCGAATCCGCATACAGGAGCGAGAAGGCCGACCGTTCGTCGGCGGCTTCGACCACCGCCTCGGCCAACTCTGCCGCCCCTTTGCCACCTTCGGAGAAATGGGTGGCGACCGCCGAACGTGCCCCGGCGGCGGCCGCCAACTCGGCGATGGCCCGATGCTCGGAGGGGTAGTCGCCCGGGAAGGCGTTGATGGCGACCACCGGGGTGACCCCGTGCAGCCTGACGTTCTCGATCTGCTTGGCCAGGTTGGCGCCTCCTAGCGCCACCGCCTCCGGGTCCTCGGCGAGTAGTGCCTCGGGTAGCGGTTTGCCGGGGATTATGCGGTGCCGGCCGGAGTGGGCCTTCAACGCTCGAACGGTGGCGACGACCACGGCGGCATCCGGTTTCAAACCGGAGGCGCGGCACTTGATGTTGAAGAACCTCTCCGCCCCCATATCGGCGCCGAACCCGGCCTCGGTGATGAGGAAGTCGCCCCCATGGATCCCAATCAGGTCGGCCACCACCGAGCTGTTGCCGTGGGCGATGTTTCCGAACGGTCCGGCGTGAACCAGGACCGGGGTGTTCTCGAGGGTCTGCATGAGGTTGGGCTTGATCGATTCCCGCATGATCACTGCCATCGCCCCCGCTGCCTTCAGCTCCTCAGCTGTCACCGGCAGACCGTGGCGGTTGTAACCGACCACGATCCTGCCCAGGCGGGCTCGCAGATCCTGCAGCGACTTCGACAGCGCCAGGACGGCCATCACCTCGGAGGCGGCGGTGATGTCGAAGCCGGACTGGCGAGGTACCCCATCCTCTCTGGAACCCAGTCCTATGACGATATTGCGCAGCGCTCGGTCGTTGACATCGAGCACCCTCCGCCAAGTGATGTTGTGCATGTCGAGGGAGAGTTGGTTTCCCTGGTGAAGGTGGTTGTCGATCATCGCCGAGAGCAGATTGTGGGCGGCCGTGACGGCGTGCATGTCGCCGGTGAGATGCAGGTTGAGCAACTCCATGGGTACGACCTGGCTGAACCCCCCCCCGGCTGCACCTCCCTTGATCCCGAAGGTCGGCCCCATCGATGGCTGGCGTATGGCGATGGTGGCGCTCTTTCCAACGTGGCGGAACGCCTGTCCGAGACCGACCGTGGTGGTGGTTTTCCCCTCTCCCAACGGGGTGGGGGTGATGGCGGTCACGACCACGTACTTGGCGAGGGGCCGGTCGGCCAGTTCCGCTATGGCGGCCAGCTTGATCTTGGCCACGCCTTCCCCATAGCGCTCGAGCATGTGAGGGCCGATGCCCATCCCCGCCGCGATCTCGTCGAGAGGCTTGAGTTGGCCACGGCGGGCGATGTCGAGGTCGGAAGGCAGGGTCATCAATTCTCCTCGATCTCTAGATGGGTTGGGTCGGGTATCCGTCGACGTCGATCTCGAATTCGGCCCCGGCGTCGCAGAGGGCATCGAAGAGAAACTGACCGGAGGACCGCTCGCAATGCAGGAGGTAGGACCTGGTCCCCTCTTGGTCGTGACGGACAACATCAGTGACGACGCCGGCAACCGAGGCACGAAAAGCGGCTCCATCGGGGCACATGGAATCAGAGAGGTCGATGGAGCAGACCTTCTCGAGAACCCCCCGGGCGTCTACTCCGGTCAGCCGGACCAGGGCGCGGCCGTGAGTGATATCGATGACGGTGGCGAAACCGGGTACTGACAGCTCGATCGGAGAGTTCGGCGCAGCCAGGATGGTCCACTCGCCGGGGCCGGAACCCGCGATCAGCATGTCTCCCTGCTGGGTCGACCGGCCATACGAGATCGCGAACGGTGCCGTCTCCGCCTTGACGTGGACTTTTCGAAGGGGAGTCAGGTCGGCCAGACGCAACGCCGCCTTGGAGCGCCGGAGGGATACCTCCCATCCACCTACCAAACCGAGGGGTTCGGCCGGACGGATAGGGCTGCGGGCAATGGGGGAGTCAACCACGCAGGCGGACCCCTTCCACGTCGAAGTGGGCGTGGTGCTCCATCACGGTGGCTTCGATTCTCCGCCGGTCGGGAAGCTGGACCGTGACTCGGGTGCCAGGGGTTCGCAGATGTGGGGCCACTACTCCCAAACAGATCGAGCGATTGAGCGTCGGTGAGAACCGCGAGGAGGTGATCCGGCCGACGATTTGGCTTCCGTTCTCGACGATCTGGCTGGCCTCGGCGGGCACCAGGGTGGGGTCGACTGGTTGCAGCCCCACGAGATGAACGAACTCGGCCCGTTGCTGCCACACCAGCTCCGGTTTGCCGGCGAAGTCGTCCTTGTCGAGTTTGATGAGCCAGTCGAGACCGGCCGAATAGCCTTGCATCAACCCGTCGGTGTCCTGGCCGACGATGAAATGACCCTTCTCGAGCCGCATGATTCGCTGGGCTTCGACGCCGAAAGGTTCGATCCCCAGATCGACACCGGCCTCGAACAATGCCTCCCAAACAAACAGGCCGTAACCGGCCGGTACGTGGATCTCGAAGGACAATTCCCCCGTAAAGCCGATTCGCCACATGAAGCAGTCGACTCCGGCCACTCTCCCTTGGCGGGCATTCATGTAAGGAAAGGCCTCCGGCGACAGGTCGATGCCAGTCACCAACCGCTCGAGCAGTCGCCGGGCGTTGGGGCCCGCCGCGTTCATCGAGGCGTAGGTGGTGGTCACCGGGGTGACGTGCACCTTCCATTCGGGGTGTTCGGTTTGGAGCCAGTTCTCCATCCATTCCCAGACCGTGGCGGCTCCGGACGAAGTGGTGGTCATGAGGTAGTGGTCTTCACCTAGCCGGCCCGTTACCCCATCGTCCAGCACCACGCCATCCTCGGCGCACATGACCCCGTAACGCACGCCGCCGACCTCGAGTTTCGACCATCTATTCACGTATAGGAGGTTCAGCAGCTTCGCGACATCTCGACCCCGAAGGTCGAGCTTGCCCAGCGGGGTGACATCAATGACCCCAACGTTGGCACGCACGTTGCGGACTTCTGCTTGGGCGTTGCCGTAGTGGTCGGGTCGGATCCACTGACCCGCCACCAGCGGCACGGCTCCGTGCGATTCGTGCCAGGGCTGCATCGGGGAGTATCGAACTGGTTCCCAGGTCCTTCCGCCTAGCGCGCCGAGCGTGATAGGCGCGTACGGTGGTCTCCACACCGTTGTCCCGACGATGCTCTCTTGGCGGGCTTCGGCCAGCACCGCCACCGTGTTTACCGTCTCGAGCTTGCCCTGGGTGGGACCCATGGTGGCGGTGGTGTATCGCTTGACGAGTTCCGCGGAGTCGTAGCCCTCCTCGAAGGCGGCCAGAATATCTTTCGAGCTCACGTCCTCGCTGAGGTCGACGATGCCGTGAGTCGTTGATCTATACAACTGGGGATGGGGATCGCGCCTAAGTTCAGGAACGACGATGGCGGCAGCGGTCGGCTCCTCACCGTTCGCCGGCGCCGCCCAGGGTCGACTCGCTTGCCAGCTGTGCTTGACGGCGATGGCTCGCCTGGCTGCTTCCTTGCCGGTGGCCGAACCATGTTCGATCAACTGGGCGGTGGACCCGTCACCGGCCAGGCCCCCCGTGACCATGACATTGGAGGGCAGCGACGAGGAGAAGAAACGGGCGGCCTTGCTGTCGTAGACAGGCCGGTCGCCGGCCATGTTGAGCAGCGAGGTGGGCGCCGTCCAACCCGCCGCCACGACCACCAGGTCGCATTCATAGCGGTTTCCATTCGACAGTTCCGCCCAGTAAACCCTCTTCTTGGTGCCACCCACACTGGTCAGCACTGTCCCCTGTCGGGCGTCGGCCACCGCCGCCAAGGAGACCCCGACCCGTTCCAGATCGGCGGCCGCAGCGTCTCCGGAAGGGTTGGCCGTCATGACGACGGCCCGCGCGCCTGGTCGAACAGCCCACAGATTGATGAGGCGGCGGACCCCGGTCGAGAGCATGACACCGGGAAGGTCGTTGCCCTCGAAGATGTATGGTCGCTCGATCAGCCCCGCAGCTACCACCAGTGTCTTGGCCCGCGCTTTGACGAGTCTTTCCTGGACGCCGGGCAGACCCCTCTGCACGATGGCCACCCAGTTCTCGTCGTAGCGGCCGGTTGCTACCGAGTCGGTCATGACCTCGATAGCTGGTCGCGAAGCCACGGCGCTGCGGAGGTCGGCAACTTGAGCGTATGAGGCTGGCTCATGGCGGCCGGCTCCCCCCAGGTCGTACTCCTCTTCCACCAACAAAACCGACGCACCGGCATCGGCGGCGGCCACCGCCGCCGCCATCCCAGCCATTCCCCCCCCCACAACCAGTACGTCCGGGTGCGCATACCGCTTGTCGAAGTATCCGTGCTGAGCGTCGGCGACCACCCGGCCGCCAGCGGCGAACCGCGACAGGATCGAGTCGTACCACGGCCAGAGACGTTGTGGCCTGATGAACGTCTTGTAGTAGAAGCCGGCGGTCAGAAACCTCGCCAGGAGGTCGTTGGCGGCGAGCAGGTCGAAGGACAGACCGGGCCAGCAGTTTTGGCTGGAAACGGTCATGCCGGCTTCCAGTCGCCGGTGGGCACCCCGGACGTTGGGCTCGTCACCCACCTGCACCGTGGCGCCTGGGTCTAGGTAGCTGGCCGTCATCACCCCGCGGGGGCGGTGATATTTGAAGCTTCGGGAGAGCACGGTGACACGGTCTGCCAGAAGCGCCGAGGCAATGGTGTCACCGGGATGCCCGGTATGGGGCTTCCCGTCGAAGGTGAATGAGAGGCTCTTCGTACGGTCGATGATCTCGCCGGGTTGAGGAGGCAGACGACCGGTCACGAATTCTCCGACTCGAGCTGGCGGCGGGGGGGGCGCGAGGCGCGGATCTCGTTGGTCACGGTGTGGCGTTCGACCACGAAATAGCGGCGGCATCCCGCCCGGCAGTACCACGTCTCGGTGGTCCAGCCCGCCGGGTTATTTCGTATATAGAGATACGTCCGCCACTCCTCCCGGGTTGTTGCGTTTGGCTGCGGACGGGGGCGCGACTCCCCGACGTAGCGCAAATCGGCGGAGTTCCGGGGACCACACCAAGGGCAAGGGACCGTGATCATCAATGGCCGACCGAGGCGGCGCCCTTCTCGCCAACCAACTGTCCGCTCTGGAACCGATCCAGCCCGAAAGAGGAGATGATCTCCGGTGTCTTGTTGGTGGCGATGGCCTCCGCCATCGCTTCGCCCGCCACCGGACCGGCTTTGAAACCGTAAGTACCCCAACCCACGTCCACGAGAAAGCCCTCCACGGCCGTGAAACCCATGATGGGCGAGTAGTCGGGTGTCATGTCGCACAGGCCTGCCCACTGCCGAAGCAGGCGCATCTTGGATATCGAAGGAATGAGCTCGAGAACATGGCCGGCCAATTCCTCGGTGAACTCGAGCGAGCCCCGCATCGAATAGGACGCATAGGGGTCCACCGAGGCTCCGAAGACCAGCTCGCCCCGTTCGGTCTGGCTGACGTAGACGTGAAGCGATCCGGAAACCACCACCGCGTGCAGGAAGAACTTGACAGGTTCGGTCACCGCGGCCTGCAGGGGGTGGGTGATGATCGGAAGCCTGACACCCACCATATCGGCGATGGTGGTGGCCCAACCAGCGGTGCAGTTGACGACCACTGGCGTGGCGATGCTTCCGCGGTTGGTCTTCACCGCTGTGACCCGGTCGCCCGATGTTTCGATATCGATTACTTCGGTGTTCTGGTGGATGTGGACCCCGCGGGCATCGGCGGCGCGGGCATAACCCCAGTTGACGGCGTCGTGGCGGACGATTCCGCCCGGAGGATGATAAAGGGCACCGAGGATCGGGTAGCGGGCCGAGGTGCTGGTGTCCATCTCCGGAACCAGAGCCTTGATCTCGTCCGGTCCGATCACCTCGGAGTCGATGCCCTGGAGCTTGTTGACCTCGGCTCGCCAACGCATCGTTCGCAACGATCCGTCGTTGTGGGCGAGGGTGAGGTGGCCGCGCCGAGAGAACATGACGTTGAAGTTGAGGTCCACCGCCAACGACTGGTAGAGCCTGACCGACCTGTCGTAAAACTGCACGCCCTCGGCGGTCAGGTAGTTGGAGCGGACGATCGCGGTGTTGCGACCGGAGCCACCCCCCCCGACGTATCCTTTGTCGAGCACCGCCACCCGGTTGATCCCGTGGTTCTTGGCCAAGTAATAGGCCGTCGCCAGCCCGTGAACGCCGGCGCCGATGACCACCACGTCGTAGCTTCCTTCGAGGTCACGACTGTGCCAGACCGGTGGCCAGGATTCGCCGGTTAGACCCCTCCGAAACAGGTTCCAGGCGCTGAACTTGGCCGGTAAGCCGTTGGTGGACATGCGGGAAGGGCAAGTGTAGGCCGCCTCTTGGAAACCGAGTCCACCCTGGGTGAACAGACCACAGGACGAACGAGCACTGGGCTTGACACCTGCACTCTGTGGCGTTCTAACTACCCGACTCCTTACAATCGGTCGGGTGACGGACCGAGTCCACAATGCCGCCTCGGTCGAGTTCGACCACGTAACCAAACGTTACGACCTGGGGGCCACCACCGAGGGCAACCCGGGGGCGGTCAACGACCTGTCCCTCTCCATTCCGGCCGGCAGGATCTGCGTCCTGGTCGGTCCTTCCGGATGCGGCAAGACCACCAGCCTGAAGATGGTCAACCGGCTGATCGAGCCAACCTCCGGACGGATCCTCATCGACGGTGTCGACGCAGCCGGGCGCGACCTGATCGAGCTGCGCCGCAACATCGGTTACGTGATTCAGCAGGTCGGCTTGTTTCCCCACCAGACCATCGAGGAAAACGTTGCCACCGTTCCGCGTTTGCTGGGCTGGCCCGAACAGCGGCGAAAGGATCGCGCCGCCGAGCTGTTGCATCTGGTTGGTCTCGACCCCGGACGCTATGCCGACCGATATCCCTCCCAGCTCTCGGGTGGAGAGCGCCAGCGGGTTGGGGTGGCTCGGGCCTTGGCGGCCGATCCGCCCATCATGTTGATGGACGAGCCGTTTGGAGCGGTCGACCCGATTGTGCGCGAGCGGCTGCAGAACGAGTTTCTCCGCCTTCAGGAGGATCTGGCCAAGACCATTCTGTTCGTGACCCACGACATCGACGAAGCGATCAAGTTGGGGGATGTCGTGGCGGTTTTGCAGGTGGGAGGCCGGCTGGCCCAGTTCGGCACGCCGGCAGAGATACTCGCCCATCCGGCCTCCGAGTTCGTGGCCCGCTTCGTTGGAGCCGACCGGGGCCTCAAACGCCTTTCGCTTTACCGGGTCGCCGACATGCCGCTCGAGACGTTGCCCACCGGCCGGGTCGGCGAGTCGGGAGGGACGGCCCGGGCCCGGTCGGAGGCGCATCCCTTCGGCTACCTGCTGGTTCTGGACTCACAGGACCGTCCGCTCGGTTGGGCCAACCTCGCGTCGATACCGCGCGACGGCCTACTCACCGAAGAGATCGCCTATCCGTCCTCGCCCTACCTCGATCGCCGCACGACCCTCAAGGACGCTCTCTCCATGTTGCTCGACGCGGACGTGCAGGTGGGGGTGGTGGTGGACAGACGGGGGGCCCTGCGAGGTGTGCTGACGGTCGACGCCATCGCCGCCTGGATGCGGGAACATGGCACCCAATCGGCTTCGCCCGTCTCCGAAGAGGAAGCGGTTTGAATGGTCGAAGGCCGGCCGTTTATCGATTGGCTGTGGATCGGCTCCAATCTCGATGACATCGTCGAGCGCCTGCTTCAGCATCTGCAACTGACCGTGATCCCACTGGTCGGCGGATTCGCGATCTCCCTGCTGCTGGCGATTTGGGCCCTGCGCCGACCAACGGTCTACACACCGGTCATCGCAGTCAGCGGTCTTCTCTACACCATTCCCAGCCTGGCAGCGTTCGCGGTGCTGCGGCCCATCTTCGGCCTTTCGCTCCTGACCGCCGTCATACCGCTCACCACCTATACGTTGCTCATTCTGTTTCGCAACATCGTCGCCGGTTTCCAGTCTGTGCCCGGCGAGGTACTGGAGGCCGCCGAGGCGATGGGGTACACGTCCGGCCAACGCCTGCTGCGCGTCCAGGTGCCGCTGGCGGTGCCGCTGATGATCGCCGGTGTGCGGTTGGCGGCGGTGACCGTTATCGGTCTGGCGACGGTGGCGGCCATCCTCGGCGACGCCTACGGGGGCCTCGGTCAGTTCATCACCGAGGGACTCCAGCAGCTCTTTCCCACCAAATACCTGCTGGGGGCAGTCCTGTCGGTGGTTCTCGCCTTCCTGGCCCATTGGCTTTTCGTCGGCATCGAGCGGGCGGTCACGCCTTGGGCCACCGGGCGGGGGAGGGCAGTCGGATGAGCGCAGTCGGTGGAGCGCAGTCGGATGAGGGCAGTCGGCTGAGGACCGTCGGATGAGCAAGGTGTTGCAGTGGTTCCTAGACCCCGTTCACTGGCAGGGCCCAGGTGGAGTACCCACCCGGGTCTGGGAGCACGTCTGGATCTCCCTCCTCTCGGTGGCGGCGGCGACCTTGGTCGGGCTGCCGATCGGGTTATGGACCGGCCACACCGGGCGAGGAGGCAACCTCGCCGTCAACCTCGCCAACATCGGCCGCGCCATTCCCTCTTATGCGATCCTGGTGATGGTGCTGCCGATCTCCCTCGCTCTTGCCCCCACCCTCGGTTACTCACCCAATCTCGGGCTGTCCTTCATTCCGACCTTCACGGCCATGGTCCTGCTGGCTATCCCACCCATTCTGGTGAACGCCCACGCCGGCCTTCTTGCCGTCGATCGCGACCTGATCGAGTCGGCTCGGGGGATGGGCATGAAGGAGACCCAGATCCTCGGGAGGATCGAAGTTCCGCTCGCCCTCGGGGTCATCGTTGGGGGCTTTCGCACCGCCGTGCTCAACGTGATCGCGACGGCCACGATTGGAGCGATCGTGTCATTCGGGGGCCTGGGTCGCTTCATCATCGACGGCCGTTTGCGAGGGATCGCCGGCATCCCCGAGCTGATCGCCGGCGCCATCCTTGTGACCGTGCTGGCGGTGGGTGTTGACCTGCTGCTCGGCGGCCTGCAAAAACGAATGACGCCCAGGGGTGTGGGTATCGCCGCGAACCAACGGGCCGAAGGGGCCGAATCGCCCGCGGCTTGAGGCGGTGTGGCCAGACAGAGCACTAGATCGGCGAATTCGCCCATGGAGTAGGAGGGAATGGCTCGCTAAGGTTCCTCCCTCGTGCGCCTGACGGGCGCCCGCCACTACCAGGAGGACACCAAGATGAGGCTGACTCGGCTACCGATCCTGTTGGCGGCGCTGTCGTTGCTGCTGCTGGCCTGCGGATCCGACGGGGGGGGGGCGAAGCCGACTGTCCGGATCGGCTCGGACAACTTCTACGAATCGCGGCTCATGGCCGAGATCTACGCCCAGATTCTGGAGAACGACGGTTACACCGTTGAGCGCACGTTCGGTCTCGGTTCCCGCCAGGAGCGAGCTCCTGTCTTCCAGGACGGCCAGGTGGATCTCGTTCCCGAGTACGTCGGTTCCGGCCTCGGCTACTACGACGTCTCTCAGATCACCGGCGATGGTGCCACTAATCGTGACCGCCTCCAGGCCTCGATCGCCGAATTCGCCACCGTTTTGGGGATCACGCCCGGTGAGGACACCAACGCCGGGGTGGTTCGTCAAGACACCGCCGACGAGTTGGGCATCGATTCGATGAGCGATCTGGCGGCCATCCAGGATCAGTTGCGTTGGGGTATCCCCCCCGATTGCGTTGAGAACCCGCTCTGCAAGGGAGCTCTCGAGCAGTACGGCATCACCTACCCACCCGCCCAGCTCGAGTCGCTGGCGGCTTGCGACGTGCCGATCGCCGAGGCGTTGAACGGCGACGCCGTCGACTTCGCCTGGCTCTGCTCGACCCAGCCAGCCATCGTCCAGTACGGCTTCGTCGTGCTGGCCGACGATCTCGATACCCAGCCTGCCGAGAACATCGCTCCGCTGGTCCGCAACGACTTCCTCGACAAGGTTTCCGATGCAGACAATTTCAAGGCATTACTCGACGCCGCCTCGGCGTTGATGACCACCGAGGAACTGACCACCCTGGGTGTTGCGATTGCGGTCGACCAACGCGAGGTAGACGAGGTTGCCAAGGAATGGTTGACCTCGAAGGGGCTGCTCGGCTGATTCGACTTTCTACCTGCCTGACCCCTAATGGGGGTTCCCTCCCCCATTAGGGGTCCCCCCCCTCGCTTTTGGCGCGCCAAGTACGACCTATGGGTCGTAGTTGGCGCGCCAGAACGGGTCTCAGGGGGGGGGTGAGGGGGTGGTTGG
>CAYUKI010000050.1:0-10553 GCA_964445235.1 uncultured Acidimicrobiia bacterium
GGCTCTGGAACCTGATCGACGTGGTGGTGGGAGCCGTGGTGGTCGTGTCCGGCTTCGCCGACCTACCGGTTCGGGGGGGGGCAGTCCGGTCAGTCGCCTTCCTGGCGGCGGCCGCTCTTGGCGTGGTGGTGATGTATTGCATGTGGCTGATCCTCTCCACCCTCACGTTTCGAATTGTCAAGGGCGACGAGATCATCGACCTTTTCCAGGGCGTGTATCAGGCCGGCCGTTGGCCGGTCTCGATCTACCCGAACTGGTTGCGGGGGAGCCTCACCTTCGTGGTGCCCCTTGCCTTCGCGGTCACCGTCCCGGCCGAAACCCTAAGTGCCCGGATCGACCCCTCGTTCCTGGTGGTCGGTCTCGGCATTACCGCCGCCGTGGTCGCAATAACTCGGCTGATCTGGCGTGCCAACTTGGCCAAGTACAGCGGCGCCAGCGGGTGAGGGCTAGTGCACCGTGCACTAGCGACGTTTGCGCCGGAGAAGGCGTTCGAGTGTTTCGGAGTCGGAGACCGACGGTGGGGCCTCACCGCGGGACTCAGCCTCGGCGATCCGTTGGTCCCGGCGTCGCCGTTCCCTCACCGACCTGGCCGTGAACCCCTCTTTCCAGGCCGCCGCGTCCCCCTCCACCAGGACCAGCCGCCGCAAGGTCACGTCGATGAGGAACATGGCCAGGGCTGCCCCTGCGAGCCAAGGCCAGATCCCCACCCGGGCCTTCCCCTGCAAGGGTGCCGGGTCGAAGACCTCTGCTGGTTCCGGACCGAACCGCCCTCCCCCCGTCGCCGCCAGGTCGGTACCAAGACTCGGATCCGGTTCCCGGAATGCGAACTCCTCCTCGTACGAGGACACCGCCCCGGAGCTGGAGGTCAACATCGAACCGTCGGGGTTGTCGACGGTGACCGCTACCCAGTAGGCACCCGGCGTGGGGGCCCGGGTGAAGCCCTCGAAAACGTTCTCGGCCACCCGGGCCAACGGTACGACCGACACCTCTCCGGTGGGAGTCCGCACCCGGGCGGTCGCCGTCGAGTCGACGTCGAGGCCCTCGGCCTCGTAGCGCACCGCCACCTCCCCACCTTCCACCCTTACCTCGGGGGGGTTCTCCCGGCCGGGGGGAAGTGCATCACGAATCACCTTGCCCCAGAAGTCGACGTACCCCTCCCAGTCGACCCAGGCCGCCGACCAACGACTGGTGGCGTCGGAGGTCCAGGCCGTCGCCCGCCCCAGTCCCCGCTGCCAGGAGGCGAGCAATGGGTCGTTCTGGCCGATCTCCAGCGCCACCGAAGCGGTGCCTTTGGCCTTGGTCAAGACGTACCCGAGCAGGGGGGGGGACTCGACCAACCCGGAGGTGACCTGGGAGGGCGCCGCCAGGATGGGAAGGAAAGAGCCTTCGGTCGCCAGGTTGCGTGCTACCGCCAAGGTCTCCTCTACGAAGATCTCCGGTATGGAGAGGAGGTCCGAGCCCGGGTAGTACCTCCCCCCCCCGAGGTCCGCCATCCGCTCCAGGGTGGTGCCGGGTCCCTCTCCCGTACCGAGTACCGACAACGTCACGCCGGCGTCGGCGATCTCCCGCGCCATCGGCAGGAGGTTGGCGTCGTTGGGGTCCCAACCGTCGGTGAACAGCACGATGTGGCGAAGGTGATCGTCGACTCCCCGCAACGTATCGAGGGCCTCTTCGAGGGCGGCTGCGATCTCGGTGTCGCCGTTGGGGGTGATACCGCCCAAGGCAGCCTCGACCTCGTCGGTGCCGGGTCTCGGCCCCAAGGGAAGGGCCCAGGTCTGGCCGGAGGTGAAGGTGAGCACGCCGACCTGGTCGCTATCGGTGAGGGCATCGATGGCGAGGGCTGCTCCCGCCTTGGCGATCTCGGTCTTGACAACTCCACCCTCGCTGCCCGCGCCGCTATTGCAGTGGCAAGCGCCCATCGAACCGGAAGTGTCGATCACCAGCACCTCGGCCACCGGCTGGCGCCGCACCAAGTCGTCGGGGTTGGAGGAGACCGGCAGTACCGCCTCCAGGGGTGTGCGGTGATAATCGCCGAGACCGTAGGCCTGGTCGCCGCCCACCACTACCAAGCCGCGCCCCAGCTCCTCGACAAACGAAGCCAGATTTGCAGCATCCTCACTGTCGGGCTTGTCGAGGTTGACCAAAACGACGGCGTCGTACTCGAGCAACTCGTCGGGTCCGGGAACTCCGGCGACCGTCTCCACCACCAACCCCCCCGCCTCGAGGGCGAGAGCCAGCTCCTCGGCCTCGCCCGCCTTCCCTTCCACCACCGCAACGCGGGCCGGACCGAGGACCCGGGTGAGGCCTTGGGCAGCGTCGTTTTCGGGCTTGGTGTCAAAGCTGGTCCGCAAGCGGACGTCGACGGCGATGAACCCGGTCTCCTCGGCAACCACCTTGAAGGTCACCACGTTGCGGCCCGGCTGGAGATCGACGAGTATGACCCGCTCTTCACCGTCCCCGCTTCGCACCATTAGCTCGCCCGCCCCCGCCGCAGTCGATCGCACCACCACCGAGACGGGCACCTGGTCGCCTTTTCGGGACACCGCCGGAAGAGAGACGGTGTCGACCAGGGCGTCAGCGCTGCGGAGAGTATCGAGCGCTACCACGTCGACGGTGATGCCCTGGTCGGCCAGCTCGATCGCCGCTCGCCGGGCGTCCCCCGTCGTCTCGACGAGATCGGTGAGCACCACCACCCGGCGCGACCCCTCGGAGGGAAGAAGCGAGGCGGCCGAACGCAGCGCCCCGGCGAGGTCGGTGGCGGATCCATCGACCTCGGTGAGGATCGGAGCCGGCCGACGACCCAACGTCAACGCGGAATCGACCCGCACGTCGGCGCCAAACACCACCACCCCGGTCTGATCGTCGGGCCGGCCGGATCCAAAGGACTCGGCAAGGAACACCTCCTGGGCGGCCCGTGCCTCGGCCCCGATGGAGGCCGAGCGGTCGACCAGGAAGAGCACCGTTCGCCGGTCGACCGACAAGCCCAGCACCGGCTGGGCGGCTGCCAGCACCAGCAAGCCCGCCCCCACCAGCCGGATCACCACCGCCACTCGATGCTGGCGCCGCGGCACGGTGCGAGCCCCCCAACGAGCCACCAACCAGACCACGGCGAGGGCGAGGGGTAGCGCCAGCAGCCACCACGGGTAATCGAGTGTCATGCCGCCACCTTGTTGAGGTGATCGGGTCGGCGGCCTGTCGGCCGCTGGTGCCCCCACCACCACTCGATCGAGGCCAGCACCAAGATCGCACCCAGCGCCCACGGCGCCCACTCGCGGATGAGAACGGATCGATCGGCCTCCTGGCCGGGAGGAGCGACCGTGGGGATCGCCCGATAGGGACCAGAGGACTCGGAGGCGACGAAATGACGCACGGCGATGGGCCCTGGTTCGACGGCACCATCCCCGTTCCGGTACTCAACGCGGTAGATGCCGGGGTCGCCCGTCTCCCCGTAGACGGCGGCCTCCGGTCCTACTTCGACCTCCCCGCCCGAAGGGGTCAGCACCGTAGCCGTGTAACCGGCCGGTGGGGCGAGGGCGATCGGAGCCCCGGCCGGCTCCACCGACACCGCCAGCGACCCAGCTCCTGCCAGCCACTCCAGGATTCGGGCGCCCATGATCGGAAAGGCCACCTGGATGGGAAGGTTGGAGTGGGTCGCATCGAAGGTGAAGTACACCACCCGGTGGCCGTTGACCTCTCCAAGCAACACGAGGGGGACCTCGCCAGCTCGCATCAGCGGGAGCCAGCGAGGGGCGTCGACGACCTGGGCCTCGGCCACGGCCACCGTGGAGAGGTCGACGTTGTCGAGGATCGGTTCGCCCGGTCGTTGATAGGTGACGGCGAGGTTTTGGGCGAATTCCCGCACAGTTATCCCCTCCGGAGGTTGGTCGGTGCGGAGAATCCAGGACGGGCGGTCGACCACTGTCGACCTGCCGCCGTCGATGATGGCGATGTCGGCGATTCCGCCGCCGGTTCCGCCGGCGGTTGCGTCGGCGACGAAACCGGGGACGATGTCGACGAGGGCGGTCAGGAAGGGCGACCCCTCGCCGAGTATCGCCACCCGCCGCTCTGGCCCGGAGCCCACCACCAACGACGAGAAGTCGTCGAGAGGAAGGGCGTCGCCACCTTCGACCAGGGAGACGGTGACGAAGTCGCCGGGCCCGGCGTCGAGGGGAAAGGTCCGGCGGGCGGTTGCACCCGGTTCAGTTTCCACGTCAACGAAACCGGCCGCCAGGTCGTTGACCCGGGTTGCCAACTTGACGTTCTGGTTCTCGCCGGTGTAGTTGGCCACCTCGACGAACGCCCGCAGGGAACCCTCCGCCGACGTCTCCAGCGAGAAAGCTGTGACGGCCAGGTTGTCACCGAGGTCGTCGTACAGAAGCTGGCGGGCGCCCACCACCGGTTCTTCGGACAACTCAACCGCTCCCCCGTCGCTGAAGAGCAACACACTGGTGGGCCGATCGGGAGTTGCAAGCCCCCGGGCCAGCCGGATGGCGGTGTCGAGGTCCTCCAAACCCCCAGTGGGCCGGAGCGAGTCGATGGCGGCGGCCACCGCCACCGCGTCCTGGGCGAAGGCAGTCACGACCCGGGGCGACGGCCCCGCCTCTACCACCGACACCAGGTTGGCTTCCGAGACGTCGGTTGCCAGGCGGTTGGCTTCCGCCTTGGCCCGGTCAAGACGTCCGGCCATCGCCATCGAGCCGGACGTGTCGAGAACGAACACGGTGTGGGGTCCGAGCAGCGTCTCTTGGGTGAAGAACGGACGAGCCAGAGCAAAGACGAAGGCCGCCAGAGTGAGAAGCTGAAGGATCAGAAGTGGAGTCACTCGCAGTGGCTGCCAGGGAACCGCCGACGAAACCGGTTCCCCGGCCTCTCTCCAGAGCAGCGTCGACGAAACCTCTACCTGGCGGCGCCGGGTTCTCAACATGTAGAGAACCACGAGCGGGATGGAGAAGGCGCCGAGCGCGAAGGCAAGGGGGGCAAGGAAGCTCATCGCACAGTCTTCATCACACCAGCCTCATCGCACAGCCCTCATCGCACCACCGCCGCCTCGGCCAGCCTTGACAGCACCGACTCGGCCGCACCCTCCCCCGACCGCACCAACAGGTAGTCCGACCTGGCTCGCTTGGTCCGTCCGGCCGCTCCCTCAACGAACTGCTCCAGGCTTCGCCGGTAGGCGGCCAGGCTCGCCGCCGAGGTCGAGAAGGGCACGTCTGCCCCGCTTTCTCCATCGACCAACCGCAGATCACCGGCTAGTTCCGGGCTGAGCTCCTGGTCGGCCAGAACGTGCAGGACTAGCCCCCCCGCACCGGCTACCAGCCCGTCCAGGGCCTGCCGCCAGTCGTCACTCAAAAGGTCGGAGACGATGACGAGAGAACCGCGCCGGCCCGGGCTGGCGGCCAGACGCCGCAGGGCAGGAGCCAAACCCCCGACGGCGGTGGGCGACCGTGCCTCCAGCCAGAGTTCGAGGGGCGGCCACGTCGCCAAGTGCCGTCCAACCGGTCCGGCCTCCAACTCTGGCACGCTGAAGAGCTGCACCCGGTCACCACCCGCCAAACCCAGATACGCCACCATGGCGGCGAGGCGGCGGGCGGTTTCGAACTTCCCATAGAACCCCATCGACTTGGAGACGTCCAACACCACGTTGACGGGCAACTCCTCCTCCGCCTCGTACTGCTTGACGAGGAGGACACCCAGACGAGCCCACAACGAGTGGTCGATGCGCCGGAAGTCGTCACCGTCTGTGTACTCGCGGTAATCGGCGAAGTCGATGCTCTCTCCCTTGTGCTTGGAGAGATGACGGCCCGACCATTGGGCGCGCACCCGCTGGCGGCTGCGTAGCGCCAGCCTCTCGAGACGCGCCCGCAGCTCGGGCTCGAGCAGCAAGCTCAAGCCTCCGGGGCTGGATGAGCGGCGAGCACGTCCTCGACCAGTTGGTCGGCAGCGACGCCGTCGGCGATCGCCTCGTAGCCGAGAACCAGTCGATGTCGCAGGGCACCGGGCGCCACCCTCCAGATGTCCTCGGCGGCCAGATTGGGCCGGCCGTCCATCAGGGCAGCGGCCTTGCCACCGAGGATCATCGCCTGAGCGCCACGTGGGCTGGCGCCGTGGCGGACGTACTTGCGAATCAGCGGTGGGGCGAGCGGGCTCTCGGCATGCGTGGCCTCCACCAGGGTGGCGGCATAGCGGAGCAGATGGGCAGCGGCGGGCAGCGCCCGGACAAGCGCCGACATGGAAAGCAGCTGAGGTCCGTTCAGCGCAGCCTCGGGTTCGGGCTCGACACCGGCGGTGGTGCGGCGCAAGATCTCCACCATGTCGTCCGCAGCCGGGAAGGGCACCAGCGCCTTGAAAAGGAACCGGTCCAACTGCGCCTCCGGCAACGGATAGGTCCCCTCCATCTCGATGGGGTTTTGCGTTGCCATCACCAGGAATGGCCGGGGCAACATGTGGGTCTCTCCTCCTAAGGTGACCCGCCGTTCCTGCATCGCTTCGAGCAGCGCCGATTGGGTCTTGGGCGTGGCGCGATTCACCTCGTCGGCGAGGACCAGATTGGCGAAGATCGGACCCGGGTGGAAGCTGAACTCCCCCCCCCGGAGGACCTTGGTACCAAGGATGTCGGCAGGCATGAGGTCGGGCGTGAACTGCACCCTTCCGAAGGCCACATCGAGCACCTTGCCGAGGGTGGCGAGCAGCCGGGTCTTGCCGAGCCCTGGTACCCCCTCCAACAGGACGTGGCCTTCGGCAAGAGTTGCCATCAACACCGTATCGATGATGTCTTGCTGGCCGACGATGACCTTCCCGACCTCCTGACGGGCCCCCTGCAGAAGCCGGGCAAACTCTTCTGGGTTCATGGTTCGAGCTCCGTGAAGTAGAGGCGAACGAGCTCACGGAGCTGGCTTGGCACCGACATCGAATCGAGGCTCTCGAGAGCGGTTCGCTGGTAATCGGCGAATCGCTCTGCGTAAGGGGTCAAAGCCAGGTTCTCGACGCCGCTGCCGGAGGTGGTTCCCTGCGGGTCGCCGGGGCGACCGTCTCGGCTCATGGGCACCCGCACCTCGTCACCGAGCCCGAACTCGGTGGGGTCGAAGACCTGGGAGCGGACCGGATCGCGGGCCGGGTCGTCGTCGCCAGTCCCGGAGGGCACCTGGCCACCCGAGCCTTGCCCACCACTGGACGATCCTATGCCGCTTTGGCCACCCGCCCCCTGGCTGCCGCCGCCCCCCCCTCCTTGCTGACCCGAGGCCTGACCCTGCCCTTGTCCCTGCCCTTGTCCCTGTCCCTGCCCCTGCCCTTGTCTCGGCTGGCCTTGGGCTTGGTTGGCTTCGCCGAGTCGCTCCTGGGCATCGCGCACCGCCTTCTCGGCGCCCTCCCGAGCCTGGTCGACGGCGACCTCCCGCTCGGCTCTGTCCAACTCGGCGGCGGCGTTCTCCAAGGCGCCGGCCGCCTCGGAGACGGCCCCCGCCTCTCCATCGGCGGCTTGGGACAAGGCGTCGGCGGCCGCCTGTAGCGCGTCGGCCAGCGCTTGGTCGATGCCACCCAGATCCTCGGCACGTCCGGCCAATTCCTCGGAGGCCGCAGTCAGTTCCTCGCTGGTCTTGCTTGCCAGGTCGGCGGCCAATCGACGGAGTTGTTCGGCGGCGCCCGCACCCTGGGCGAGCGGATCCTGTCGCAGGCGTTGCTCCAATCCGGCCAGCGCGGTCTTGCGGGGAAGGTCGGAAGCGTCGGCCTGCTCGGCCAGCTCTTGACGGGCTTCCCCCAGCTCGGTCAGAGCCTGCTCGAGAGTTTCGGCCTGTCGAAGCCGCTCCGCCAGAACTCTCAGCTGATCGGCGACATCCTCGGGCGATTCTTCGGCGAGCTGCTCGAGACGGTCGGCCTCATCTTCGATCAACTCCTGTGTGGCACGCCGCTCGGCCAACGCGACATCGGAAGGCGCCGGCACGAACGACAAGAAGGCGGTGGCAAGGAGCCCCAGAATGACCAGCGCCGGCAGAGGACCACGGGGCCACACCCGGTCGAAGCCGGTGAGGTCACGTTTCTCCGACCAGCGGTCGGCCGCCGCCAGCTGGCGGAGCTCGTGTTCATTGAGCGCGTTCTTGGCGCTCAATTCCATGGCCGTCGAAACCCGGTCGAATCCGCCCAGCCTCCGGTCCACCCGAATGGCGGTGGCCATCCGGGACGGGCGCTTCAACATTGCCACCACCAACCCCGCCAGCACGCCCCCCCCCAGCAGGCCGGCGGCGAGCGGCTCGGCCCACGGCATGACGAGATAGCGGGCGATTCCGACCAGAAGAGCGGCAAGGGCCGCCGCCACGCCCAGGAGGGTGAGCACCAAGTTCGACACCGACATCGCCAGTAGGCGCCGGCGGGCCAACCTGACCAAGATGTCGACTGAATCAGGCAGTGGCACGACGACTCCTCACGAGCGAGATTGGTCTCTTGGCGGGCACCCGAATGATGCGAGCTGCACGCAAGATCGCCAGCACGCTTATGGCGCCGTACACGATCAGCGTCCGGATCCATAAGGGGCCCCGCTTTTCCTTCACCAGTTGCTGACCATCTTGGATCGTGACGCCGCCCGGTGGGATCCCCTCCACCCAACCCTGGGGGCTAAGCCGCACGCCTTCCCGCCGGTAGACGATGGTCTCGAGCGGCGAGAAGGGCCGGGGGATCCCGTCTTGGCGAATCGTCAGCGGATGGTCGACAGCCGACACGACCGCCAGGTAGGGGTTGATCCAAGTGGAGTAGAGCTCCCGCCCGCCGTTGCCGAACAAGCCACCACGGTCGGGAGCGAAGAGGAAGATCTCTGCGGTCATGATCGCAAATGCGAACACCCCGAGCAACAGCGACCCGAGGTACGCCCCGGCCACCGCTCCCCGTGAGGAGCGGGCCCGGGCTGACAACCAGACCGACAGAGCTCCTACCACCACAGCGAAACCGATCACGATGGCCAGCGCCCCCACCAAGTCACCGAAGGTGATACCGCCGAACAAGAGGGGCAGGGCCACTGCCGGGGCCACGGCCACGAGCAACAACAGCAGGTAGGAGAGGGATGACATGAGCTTCCCGAAAATGAGCTGGAGGGGCGAAAGCTGGGTGACCTGCAACAAACTGAGGGTCTGGCGCTCCCGCTCCCCTACCACCGATAGGGCCGCCAGCCCGGGCACCACCAGCATCACGGCAGTCACAAGCAACAAACTCGTGAGCTCGAACATGAACCGGCCCATGAAACCGGTGGCCACCAACCGGCCCAGGCCGAACTGCTCCCGTGCGACGAACTGGGCCAGTAGGTAGATCAGGTAGACGAAGCACGCCATCGCCAGCACCCAAGCGAAGAAGAACCAGGGGGCTCGCCGGGTTCGGAACCGCTCCTTGATCTCGCGCCCCAGGACCGGGTTGAGGATCATTCCCGCCGCTCCTCGGTTATCTGGAGGAACAGCTCCTCGAGGCCGGCGGAGTCCACCCGCCACTCGGAGATCTCGATTCCCCCCCCCACGATCTGGCCGAGCAAGCGGGCCGAGACCGCGTCGTCGCCATTGAGCAGGAACCGAACCACCCCCCGCTCGACCGCCATCTCCGTCACCTCAGGCTGGCCGGATAAGGCGTCCTCGGTGGCGTCCACCTGAGAATCCGGAACCCTGACCGTCACCCGCTTGTTCGCCACCAAGGTGGTGCGGATCTCCTCGAGGGTGCCGTGGGCCTTCACCTTGCCGTGGTCCACGACGGCCATGTGGGTGCAGATTCCCTCCAACTCGGCCAGGATATGAGAGGAGATCACCACCGTCTTCCCCAACCTGGCGAGCTCGGCGATCAGCTCCCGGAGTTGCACTCTGGCCCGCGGGTCGAGCCCGCTGGCGGGCTCGTCGAGGATAAGGAGCTGCGGATCGTGGACGAGGGCCCTGGCCAGGGACAGCCGCTGCTTCATGCCCCTCGACAACGTGTTGACGTCGGCGTCGGCCTTCCCTTCGAGGTCGACCAGCGCCAGCAGGTCGGCCACCACACCGGGGCGGGCATGCGGTTTGATGCCATGGGTGGCGGCGAAGAAATCCAGGTACTCAGAAACGTTCAAGGTGTCGTAAAAGCCGAAGAAATCCGGCATATAGCCGATCACCTTGCGGACCGATCTCGGATCCTTTTCTGGATCGTTGCCCAAGATTCGCACTGAACCGGCGTCGCGGGAAAGCAGCGAGCTCATCAGCAGCATCGAAGTCGTCTTGCCAGCTCCGTTGGGTCCGATCAAACCCATCACAGCCCGGGCCGGCACCTCCAGGTCCACCCGGTCGAGGGCCGCCAATTTCCCATAGCGCTTCTCCACCCCCTCGAACGAGACGACCGGTGTACTGCTCGAACCTGCTGCCGAGATCGGGTCGACCATCACTCCACCTCCCAAGAGAGCAGGAGTGAATAGGGAGACAGCATCTGAGGAATGAAGTTGGGGTCGGTGGCGTCGAGTGGCTGGCGGGCAAGCATCTTGACGATCAATTCGCCGCCGGGTGACACCAGCCCGAGGTCGAGCGAGGCGGCCAGGTCCACTTCGACGTACTCGCCGCTCTCCCAGT